>NZ_JBHSRW010000003.1:0-39409 GCF_042659205.1 Leucobacter soli | reverse complement strand
GGCTGCTCGCCGGGCGTCGGCTCGGCGGCCTTCACCGGGTGCCCCGCTCTTGCGGCTCGGCGGTGTACTGGACGAGGTCGATGCGCTGCCGGCCGTACCCGCCCCGGGTGAAGACGCGCAGCGTGAGCCAGGCGAAGAGCGCGAGGCCGGCGATCTGGCCGATCAGTCCGCCGGCGCTGCCGTCGCCTGTGGTCTGCGCGGTTTCCCCGGTGAGGCCCGATGCCATGATGCCGAAGGCGACATAGTTGTTGACGATGTGGATCGCGATCGCCGCCTCGAGGCCGCCGGTGCGCCAGGTGAGCCAGGCGGATACCGCTCCGAGCAGCCCGACGGCGAGGAGTCCCCAGATGTCGTAGATGTGGAGGGACGCGAAGCCGATCGAGGGGATTAGGATCGCGAACCAGGGGTTTCTGAGCCAGGCTCCCAGCACCTGCATGAAGAGTCCCCGGAAGACGACCTCTTCGGCGGTGGATTGCAGCGGCACCAGGAGCAGCACGAGCAGCACCGATAGCAGCGCAGCGCGTGCATCGAAGGCAGTCTCGTTCGCAACCACTGCGGGGTCGGTGGCGGGCTCAAGGAGCGCGCCTGCGGCGATGCCGACGAGGTTCATCACGGCGATCGTGAGCACGGAGACGCCGAACAGTCGCCCGAGCAGCCCCCAGCGCATGCGGGCCGCGACCGACCAGATTCGGCCGATGGGCCGCATGCCGAGGACGAGCATCGCGAGCAGCACCGCCGGGAGCATGATGATGATCGACACCATGCTCACGAGCACCGAGACGGGCCGCTGGGTGTCGAGCGCCGCGGCAGTGCCGGCGGCGACCTGCACCGGATAGTCGGGATCCGTGAGCAGGAGCACGGGGATGACGACCGCTGTGACCACCACGGTGAGGGTGCCGAAGAAAACCCCTGACAGCAGGAGCAGGGCGAGCGGTTTCCACCACCGGTAGGCGGAGGCGCCGCGCAGCAGGCGATGGTAGTCGAGCGGTTCGGTCTCCACGTTGCGCAGTTGCTGCGTGCCACGCGCCCAGCCCCAGGACGGCGGCACCGCAGACGGGCCGCGCGGCTCGGAGTCGGGGCTGGACATGCTGGGAACTGCGGCTGCGTCTGCGGCTCAGGCGGGGGCGCTCGTCGGCTGCTGCGCGCGGTAGCGGCGCGCGCGGACGAAGGAGGCGATGCCGACGGCGAGGAATACGAGGAGTACGACGAAGGTGACGGTGCTCGCGATCACGGCGTTCGGGCGCTCGGCGGTGCCGGCGAAGAGTTCCCCGATCTTCATCACGTTCATCGAGGTGCCGGCGATGCCGAGGAGGGCGATCGCGAGGGCGGCGTGGATCGCGTGCCGGCGGGTTTTCGGCGCGCGTGAGATGACGGCTGCGATGAGGATGAGCGTGCCGAGTGCGGAGGGGATGAGCGCGGTGATGCTGTTCGCGTCGGACGCGAAGTAGGCGACGATGCCGGTGGCGGTGAGGATGCCGCCGACGGCGAAGGTGAGTCCGGTCATGGTCAGTGTTCCTTTCGCGGACGCCGCAGGGGTTCTGGGCCGCGCTGGGCGCCCGGGATGTCTCCTCCCCTCCCGCGGGTTCGGGGAACCGTGAGGAGTGCGGACCTTGGTCCGTACTCTACATGATGTAGTTGTAAGCTTGTCGGTATGCTGACTGCCCCGTGGAATCTGATCCTCACCGTCGTCTTCGCGTTCACTGGGCTGTACTGCCTCGTGCGCCTCATTGCGCACCGGCCGCCGGGCGGCGCGCGGAGCGGCCCGGCGCTCGAGTCGATGGCGATCCATCTCATGCACCTGGTGATGAGTGCCGGGATGATCGCGATGTGCTGGATGATGTCGATTCCGGCGGTATGGAACTGGGCGCAGATCGTGGTCTTCACCGCTCTTGCCCTCGTCCTGGTGCCGGGGCTCTGGAAGGCGCCGCTGCTCGCGCGTCGCGTGGATCTCGCCGGGCATATCTGGCTCGCGGGCGCGATGGTGTGGATGATCGCGGCGATGCCGCTGCTCATGGCGGACATGGGCGGTGGGGAGCACGGTGGCGGCCAGGGCGAGGCCGCTGATGGGGCGATGATGATGGCGATGACCACCCCGGTGTGGGTGGATGTCGTCAACGTGGTGTTCGTGGGTGGAAGCGCGGCGATCGCACTGTGGTGGGTCTTCCGCGCGGCGACGGTTCGCGGGGATCGGTTGCACGCGCTCTGCCACTGCCTGATGGCGGCGGGGATGGCGGCGATGCTGCTGCTCATGAACGGGTAGTCGGCCTGTTATGGCGCGACTTCGAAGATGGTGGGCCAGAGCATGAGCGCGAGCGGGTAGCCGACGAAGCTGACGATGTTGAGCAGCCAGTGCGCGATGATGAGCGGCAACGACCTCCCCCAGCGGTGGTAGACCCAGCCGAAGAGGAGCCCCATGACGACGTTGCCGATGAATGCGCCGATGCCCTGGTAGAGGTGGTAGCTGCCTCGCAGCAGTGCGCTTGAGACGATGGTGGCGATCGGGCCGACCCCGAGGCGTCGCATACGGTCGAAGAAGTAGGCGACGACGATGAGCTCCTCGCCGAGGGCTGCGCGCAGGGCGGAGAGGATCAGCACGGGCACCGTCCACCAGTAGGTGTCGAGGGTGGTCGGTACGACGTTCGCGTTGATTCCGATGATGCGCGAGAAGAGGTAGAACGCGAGCCCTGGGATCCCGATCGCGGCCGCGAGCACGACGCCCCAGCCGGTGTCTGCCAGCCACCACCGTGCTCCGCGGCCGGGGAGCCGGCCGAGGCCGAGGTTTCCAAGGTGCGGGGCCGCTGTGCGCCAGAGCAGATACGCCACGAGTGCGACGGGTGCGAGTTCCCCCACGAAGCCGAGCAGCTGGTAGGCGAGGTCGAAGAAGGGCTGCTCGGCGAGCGGCCGGTTGATGGTGGCCGTCTGGGAGGCGAGCGCGGTCTCCTGGCTGAGGCGGCGCAGGATCGTGATGATCGATTGCACGCCCGCATAGCCGAAGGACAGGCCGAGCACGATCGCGAGCTCCCAGCGCAGTCGACGCTTCGAGATCGGGGCAACGTCGAAGCGCGCATACTGGGGCGGTCGCATCTGGATACTCCCGGGCTAGGCCCTACGGCGGTAGTTCTGCAGCCGGAGACTGTTGAACACGACGAGCACCGACGAGAGCGCCATCGCACCGGCGGCGATGAGGGGATTCAGGAAACCGGCGGCGGCGATCGGGATCGCGGCGAGGTTGTATCCGAACGCCCAGCCCAGGTTCACACGAATGGTGCGCAGGGTACGCCGCGACAGTTCGATAGCCTCGGGGATCACGGCGAGGTCTTCCCGCACGAGGATGATGTCTGCCGATTTGAGGGCGATGTCGGTGCCGGAGACGACGGCGAGGCCGAGATCGGCGGCGGCGAGGGCGACGGCGTCGTTGATGCCGTCGCCGACCATGGCGACCCGCTCCCCCGCCGCTTGGAGTTCGCGGATCGCATCGGCTTTCTCTGCGGGCAGCACTTCTGCGGAGACGCGGTCGATACCGAGGGTGCCGGCGATCTCCTCGGCGACGGCTCGGGAGTCGCCGGTGAGCAGCACCGTGGCGAGGCCCTGCTGCTGTAGCGCTTGGATTGCGGCACGGGCGTTCGGCTTGATGGTGTCGGCGAGACCGAAGCGCCCGATCAGGCGTCCCGCCTGGGAGACGAACACGATCGTTTCCGTGGCGTCGGCATCGGCGAGATAGACGCGGGCGGCGGCGGTGGAGACGCCTTGCTCGTCGAGGTAGGTGAGGCTGCCGATGTGGACGGTGTCGCCGGCGACGGAGCCGGAGGCGCCCCGGCCGGGTAGGGCAATGAAGTCCCTGACGGGGTCGAGGTCGGTGATCTGCTGCTTCGCGGCCGCGAGGATGGCGCGGGCGATGAGGTGCTCCGATCCCTGCTCCACGGAGGCGGCGACGCGCAGGAGCTCGTGCTCGGCGACGCCGGGGACGGTGGCGATGCTCCGCACGGTCATCTCGCCTGTGGTGAGCGTGCCGGTCTTGTCGAGCACCACTGTGGTGATCGTGCCGCTCGCCTCGAGCGCATCCTGCCCCTTTACGAGGATGCCGAGGCTGGCGCCGCGACCGATGCCGACCATGAGCGCGGTCGGGGTGGCGAGCCCGAGGGCGCATGGGCAGGCGATGATGAGGGTGGAGATGCCGATCCCGAAGGCCTCTTCGAAGGAGCGGCCGGCGAGCATCCACCCGACGGTGACGAGGATGGCGAGAACGATCACGCCGGGTACGAAGTAGCGGGTGATGCGGTCGACGAGGGTCTGCACACGGGCTTTGCGGGCCTGGGCTTGCTCGGCGAGGGCCGCCATCTGCGCGAGCTGGGTGTGTGCGCCGACCGAGCTCGTACGCACTTCGAGGCGGCCGTTGGTGCTGATCGTGCCGCCGATCACCGTATCGCCGCGACCTGCGCCGACGGGGAGTGGCTCGCCGGTGAGCATGCTGGCGTCGATGTCGGCGCTGCCGGCGATGATGGCGCCGTCGGCGGGGAAGGTTTCGCCGGGGAGCACGATGAACACGTCGTCGACGCGGAGTTCTGCGGCGGGCCTGATCTCCTCGATGCCGTCTCGCTGGATGCGGACGTGCGTGGCG
This sequence comes from Leucobacter soli, assembly GCF_042659205.1. NCBI lineage: Bacteria > Bacillati > Actinomycetota > Actinomycetes > Micrococcales > Microbacteriaceae > Leucobacter > Leucobacter soli. The sequence continues at coordinate 34,791 of NZ_JBHSRW010000003.1, read as the reverse complement.
GCGAGCTCGCTGAGGGCGCCGAGTACGTCGCCGGCTTTGCGGCGTGAGCGGGTTTCGAAGTAGCGGCCCGCGAGCTGGAAGGTGGTCATGCCGGCTGCGACGTCGAGGTAGATGGCGTTTGCCCCCTCGGGGGTGGCGCCGATGCCAAGCCAGTACCCGCCCCCACTCCCCTCTATGCCGAACAGCAGCGTCACTACTGACCAGCCGAAGGAGGCTGCGATGCCGAGGGAGACGAGGGTGTCCATGCTGACGTCGCCGTGGCGGAGGTTTCTGAGGGTGGCCTTGTGGAACGGCCAGGCCGCCCAGGTGACGATCGGCACGGCGAGGGCGACGCAGAGCCATTCCCAGCCGGGGAAGCGCCAGTTGGGGACGAGAGCGAGCACGATCGTGATGTCCATGAGCGGCACCGTGAGCATCGCTGCGAGGATCAGTCGGCGCCGGAGTGAGGTAATCCGCACCTCGGTGGCGCGCTTCGACCAGGCGTCGTCGGCGTCATCGTGGATGCGCGCGCCGTAGCCGGCTTTCTGGATCTGCTCGAGTGCCTCGCTCGCGCGGCCGGTGCCGAGGCCGGAGACGATGGCGCGCTCGGTCGCGTAGTTCACGCTCGCGGTGACGCCCTCGATCTTGTTCAGGGCGCGCTCGACGCGGCCGGCGCAGGCGGCGCAGGTCATCCCTGAGACATCGAGCTGCAGCGGCTCGACGACGTGCGTGGTGAGAGTCACGGCTGGGGCTCCTCGTCGCTCTGTGGGGCAGGACGCCCGGGTCCTGCAGCCTGGCGCCGCTTGGCGAGGGTTTCGAGCATCTTGTTGTAGTCGTCGAACTCCTCGTCACGACCGGAGTCCAGGTGCCGATCCTTGCGGCGGGCCTCTTTCGCGTCCTGCCGCGACCATTGGATGCCGAGCGCGATGATGACGAGCAGCAGTGGCAGTTCGCCGCCGGCCCAGGCGACGCCGCCGCCGAGGTACTGGGAGGCTTGGAGGTCCGTCCAGGGCAGCCCGAAGTAAAGGTAGAAGTTCTGCGCTATCCACTCCTCGGTGGACATCATGAGGATCACGCCGAAGAAGGCGTGGAACGGCATCGCGGCGAGCACGAAGCCGAGCTTGCCGATGTGCGGCAGAGGGCGCGGGGGTCGGTCGACGCCGATTACGAGCCCGTAGAAGAGGTATCCGGCGATGATGAAGTGGACGTTCATGAGCTGGTGCGCCCAGTGGAAGCGCATCGCCTCTTCGAAGATGCCGCTGAAATAGAGCCCGTAGTAGGAGCCGACGAAGAGCACGAACACGAACAGCGGATTGTAGACGAAGCGGAGTACCTTCCAGTGCAGCACCCAAGTGATCCAGTGGTGCAGCCCCGCCGGCCTCGTCGGGTCGGCTCGGGTCGCGCGTAGGAGCAGGGTGATGATGCCGCCCATCACCAGGAGGATCGGCGCGAGCATGTTCAGGCTCATGTGCACAATCATGTGCGTGCCGAAGTCGGGGGCCGAGTACTTCCCGAAGCCGGAGCTCGTGATGAAGACGATGACGCACCAGCCTCCGATCCACGAGATCGTGCGGCCGACGGGCCACTTGTCACCGCGGTTGCGCAGCACGCGGATCGCCCAGAGGTAGGCGGTGACCGCGGCGATTGCGAGCATGATGAAGAGTAGGTTGGGCCGCCAGTGAGTGAACCAGACGAGCAGCGATGGCGGGGCTTCGACGTCGAAGCCGAGGAACACCTGGGAGATGCTCGTGGGCTGGAAGTAGTGCGGCGGCGGGATGCGCGTCATCGCCGCGGTGATGCCGAGCCATCCGGCGATCGCCACGGTCGCGATGGCTGGCGGCCAGACGGCCGGACGGGATGGGTTGGTCCTCTGCGCAGCTCGCCAGCTCAGGAGGGCGATGAGGAGGAGTGCCAAGCAGGCCCAGCGTGCAAGGATCTGCCAGCCTGTCGAGGAGCCGACGAGGCTCGACCCGGCGAGTTTGAACCATGCTAGGAGGAGGTCGGAGGCGACGATGACGGGGACGCCGACGAGTATGAGCCTCGTGAGGCGGATGGCGATGACCGGCTCGAGGGTGCGACCGGTGATGGTACGCAGGGCGGCGATGACGAGAACTCCGAAGACGGCTCCGGTGACGAGCGCCTGATAGGTGCCGGCGTCGCTGCCGAGATCGTGGTTCGGACCGACGAGGATCTGCCCGACGACCACTGGGGCGAGGATGCCGAAACAGGTGGCCCAGAGCGGGATGAGGAGCCCGGTCCACCGGGTGACGAACTGGCAGCTGATGGAGACGATCGTGGCCGCGATCAGAGATACCGTCCACGCGCGGGGAAAGGCGCTCGACTCGTAGAGGAAGGCGAATGCGCCGGGCTCCGCGAGCCGTGTGAAGGGCATACCGCTGCTGTCGAGCGATTCGAAGACCACCATGCCCGCTGACAACATCGCCCAGGCGGCGGAGGCGAAGCGCAGCACGGTGAGCTCGAGGCATGGCTCGATCCGTCTGGCCCGCTTGCCGCGAGCGTCGCGGAAGAACAAGAGATAGAGCAGGGCGCCGAAGGTCAGCATCGCGGCCAGATCGCCGAGGCCCTGGCCAAGCGCGGTCACTACGGCGACTTCGAAGCCGGGGAAGGTGAGGTAGAGCTGCTCGTAGGCGAATGGGCCGACTTCGAGGGTCGCAACGATTGGGGGCACGGTTACTGCGGCGAGGGCGATCGCTGCGATCGCGAGAGCGGTCGCCGTGCGCCGCGGTGAGCGCTCCCCATGTGCCTCGGCCGGGGCGGTCGAGGCGGCGCTGCTGATCATCGGGTGCGCTCGTACACTGCCAGGAGCTCGAAGCCGGCCTCGCCGACGGCCCCCACGAGGACCTCGGTGCTGAGGGGGTGCGCGGCTTGGACCACGGCTCGTCCGGCGGCCACGTCGACGTCGACGGCGGTCACTCCGCTGAGCGTGCCGAGCGCTGCCGTCAGTGTCTGTGCGCAGTGGCCGCAGGTCATGCCGTTGACGGTGAGCTCCTGTTTGCTGGTCGCGTCCATCGCCCCTCGATCTCTCGCTCGAATACTCGCACAAGACTACAAGATGTAGACGTATGTAAGCTTGGCGTCGGGCTCGAGTTCACTGCTGTCAGCGCAGCTGGGAGGCGACCTGCAGTCCCTGCGGGACCCGTCGACGTCCCGGGGCAGGCCACCGTTTCCGGCTCAGCCGCTCCGCCCGGAGGGTCATGGCGACGTCCTGCGTTGCGGCCGCGAGCACGAGGAGCGCGTTCGCGAGATGCGCAGCACCAACCTGCCGGGCGGCGGCATCGTCCGCGGCGAGCTCAATCTGCAGACGGGTTGCGCGCTCGAACGCCCGGCTGGCGCGGATGCCCGGCAGGAACAGCGCGTTGATCTGTGCGATGCGCATTGCCAACCCGTGCTGATGCCGTAGATGCGCGAACTCATGTGCGAGCACCGCCTGCAGCTGTGGCGCGGTGAGGAGCTGTTCCATTGACGAGGAGACGAAGATTTCCGGTCGTCGGCCGGGAACGGCATAGGCCTCGGGCGTCTCCGAGTGGAATCGGACGAGCGTGAAACCGATGTGCTCCTCTCGCGCGTAGGCGACGGCGTGGGAGTGGGAGGGGGGGCGGAGCGATTGGAGCGACCCGGAGAAGGTGAAGGCGAAGGCCAGTGCGAGACCGGCAATTCCAGCGGCCACCCAGACCGCTGCGGAGACCGTCACACCGGGCGTGTGCGGGATCGCGTGGCGCAGCGACTCGACGGAGACAATGCCGAGCGCGATGCCGGAGAATGCGGTGACGACGCCGACGCCGAATGTCCCGAACCAGACGGTGAGTGCGGCTCGAGGGTGGAAGAGATGCCAGCGCCCGGCAGCGAACAGCCGCGGGCAGAGCACGGCCAGGGTGATGGCTGTGCCGAGGAGGGCGAACGCAAGGAGCAACACGATCGGGTTACTCGTGCGCCGTCGCCTCGCCGAAGGCGTCCATGAGCGCCGCGACGTCGTCATCTGCGAGGTTGCCGGCGAAAGCGAGCAGGGCGGCTCGGCGGTCGGCGGCCTGCTCGAGGGCGGAGGTCATCATCTCACTCGCCTCTTCCTCGCTTGAGCGCAGCGGGCGGAAGCTGATCTTGCGGGGCGAATCGCCGATCCGTTCGACGCGGCCTTTCCCTTCCAAGCGGGTGAGCGTTGTCATGAGCGTTGTGTAGGCCGGCACGGGTTCGCTGAACATGGCCTGCAGTTCGCGTGCGCTCACGGCGTGTTCTTGCTCGTGGAGTCGTTGCATGACTTCGTCTTCGAGCCCGCCCCATTCGCGTTTACGCACCCCTGCCATGTCGTGCCTCCTCGTCGATTTCTTAACTCTACATCTCGTCGAGTTAATGGATCATTCTCACAGCATGCAACAGTAGCCTCTGCGCATGGAGAACTGGTGGGTGAATGCGCTCTGGTCACTCACTCCATCGGTGATCATCGGCGTATTCTTCTACTTCGTCATTCGTGCGATCTCGCGCGCAGATCGCACCGAGCGCCGCGTCTACAAGAAGATGGAGGATGAGGAGCGGGCGAAGCTTGGGCTCCCACCGAAGCCGCTGGCGTCCGCGCAGCCTCCCAGCACGCCTGAGCCGCCGTCCGCCGTCGAACACCCTAGCTAAGCTCGCCCCTGTTCATCGGAAGCACCTGTCGCGTGTCCCCTCGTTCAGTCTTCATGTGGTTTGCGTTCGCGGAGGCGGTGACCTGGGCGGGGATGCTCGCCGCACTCCTGGTGCGGTTCAGCGGAGCCACCGATGCCCTGGTGGGTCCTGCCGGCGGCATTCATGGCTTCGTGTTCCTCACCTACTGCGTGGCCACCGCGTGCGTGTGGATCGACGGGCGCTGGCTACCCGGTACCGGCCTGACGGGGCTGCTCGCCTCAGTCATCCCATTCGCGACGGTGTTCTTCGAACTTTGGGCCGACCGCCGTGGTCTCCTTGCGGGGTCGTGGCGTCTTGGCGCCGGAGGAGAGCAGCCACGGATGTTCGCCGAGCGCGTGCTGGCGTGGGCACTGCGGTACGCCGCCCTCGCGATCGGCGTCGGGGTCGCGTTGGTGATTGCGGTGTTCCTCGTCTTACTGTGGCTGGGTCCACCGGTGCAGTTCTGAACGGGCTCGGGACTATCGGCATCATAAAGCACGCGATCCCTCGTTCTCGTTGCCTGCTCCCTGCTCGATTCCCCGGGTGAGAAGGAGTTCTCTCTGAGCAGCATTGTCTAGCAAACTTTGGCAATCCGAACATATGATTTCGACATGACGAATATGGCTGCTCGAGGGCATCATACGGCGGCTCCGCGACGGATGGTGTGGCTCGTCGGCCCCGCGCTGGTTGCCGGTGTCGCGTATCTCGACCCCGGGAACGTCGCCAGCAACATGACCGCGGGGGCTCGCTACGGGTATCTGCTTGTCTGGGTGGTCGTACTGGGCAATATCATCGCGTGGTTGATCCAGTACCTTTCCGCCAAGCTCGGGGTCGTCACCGGGCAGAGCCTCCCCGAGGTGCTGGGGCGCCGTATCCGTCGACCGTGGGCACGGCGGTTGTACTGGCTGCAAGCCGAACTCGTCGCCATGGCCACTGACATCGCCGAGGTCATCGGCGGAGCCGTCGCCCTGTACCTCCTCTTCGATGTGCAGCTGCTGTGGGGCGGCATCATCACCGGCGCCGTCTCGATTGCGCTCCTGGCCGTGCAGTCGCGGGGTGGTGCAAGACCGTTCGAGTTCATCGTGATTGGGCTCATCTTGATCATCGCGATCGGTTTCGCCTACGGCGTGTTCGTCGCGCCACCCGATCCGGCGGGGATCTCCGGGGGTCTGGTGCCGAGATTTGAGGGCACCGATTCAGTGCTGCTGGCGGCGTCGATTCTCGGCGCGACGATCATGCCTCATGCCATCTACGCGCATAGCGCCCTTGCCAGGGATCGGTTTACTCCCACGGTGGGACGTTCGCGCGGTGGCGAGCCTCAGCCGGTGTCTCGTGGAGTGGTGTTGGAGGACCTTCGGGGGATCTCGACGTCTCGCCTACTCCGCGCAACGCGTTGGGACGTCACGATCGCCATGCTCATCGCGGGCTCGGTCAACCTGTGCATCCTGCTGCTCGCCGCCGCGAATCTCGCCGGCGTCTCCGGCACCGACACGCTCGAGGGCGCCTACGCGGCGCTCTGGGAGGGCATCGGTCCGGCGGTCGCTACGCTATTCGCGGTCGGTCTGCTCGCGAGCGGCTTGGCGAGCACGTCTGTGGGGGCCTATGCCGGGGCCGAGATCATGCGCGGGCTGCTCCACCTCCGGGTACCGCTGCTGGCTCGCAGGCTGGTCACGCTGATTCCTGCGCTCGCGCTGCTCGCTTTCGGCGTCGACCCAACGCTCGCGCTGGTGCTGAGCCAGGTGGTGCTGTCCTTCGGGATCCCGTTTGCCCTGATTCCGCTGGTCGCGCTGACAGCGAACCCCGAGGTGCTCGGCGGCTTCCGTAACCGCGCACTCACGACAACCGCCGGAGTTCTCGCGGCCATCTTCCTGGCGGCCTTGAACGTCCTGCTGGTGTGGCTCATCGTGACCGGGCGCTAAGGATGTCGCTCAGTCGTGCTGGTGATGCTGCGGGCACAGCCGTACCGCGTCCCCCGTGAGCGCGAGCATCTTCTCGGCCGCTGCGAGGATCGTGACGACGGCGGCGGGATGCGCGAGGGAGTACATCGAGGCCCGCCCCTCCGCGCGGGAGACGACCATGCCGGTGTCTTTCAAGCAGGCGAGGTGCTTGGAGACGGTGCTCTGGGAGATCCCGAGGTGCTTCACCAGGTCGACCACGCGGTGCTCGCCGAGCTGCAGGTGCTGCAGGATTACCAGGCGGGAAGGATCACCGAGGCTGTGGAAGAGGGCCGCAGCGGAGGTGAGTGCCTCGGCCTCGGCGATCATCGGGAGCTCGTGCGATCGTTCGGCTTGCATCGTCATATGACGATGTTATCTCCAATTCGGCAACTATTCTAGGCCGGGCGAATCCGCAGTGCGCCCACTCAAGATAACATCGCTATTTGGCGATGTTATCAATATAATGAAGTGTATTGATTGGTGCCAAACGAGAACGGAGGCCTCGAATGGGTGCAGGGCATGATCACGGGCCGAGTGTCGCCGAGGCGGGGCAGCCCGGCGACTACCGCCGCAAGCTCTGGACTGCCTTTGGCATTACTGCGACGATCGTCGTGGCGCAGGCCGTCGGCTCCGTCATCACCGGCAGCCTCGCTCTGCTCACCGACACCGCGCATGCCATCACCGACGCCTCGGGACTGCTGGTCGCGCTGATCGCTGCGACACTGATGCTGCGGCCGGCGACGTCGAGGCGCACCTGGGGGTTCCGACGCATCGAGGTGATCGCTGCACTCGGGCAGGCGACGCTGCTGCTCGTGGTCGGCTTCTACACGGCCATCGAGGGCATCCGGCGCCTGTTCGAACCGCCGGAGGTGCCGGCGACCGAGCTGCTGGTCTTCGGCATCGTCGGCCTCGTGGCGAACATCACTGCCATCCTCATTCTGTCCTCGAGCCGCGGCGCGAACTTCAACATGCGTGCCGCGTTCCTCGAGGTGCTCAACGACGCGCTCGGCTCCCTGGGCGTCATCGTCGCCGCGATCGTGATCGCGACGACCGGGTTCCAGCGCGCCGATGCGCTCGCCGGCCTCTTCATCGCCGCGCTCATCGTGCCCCGCGCCTTCAAGCTGATGCGCGAGACGACGAGCGTACTCATGGAGTTCACCCCCAAGGGCCTCGACCTCGACGAGGTGCGTGCGCACATCCTCGAGCTTGAGCACGTCAAGGATGTGCACGACCTGCACGCTTCGACGGTCGCAACCGGTCTGCCGACGATCACCGCGCATGTCGTCGTCGAGGACGAATGCTTCACCGACGGGCATGCTGCCGCAGTACTCCATGCGGTGAAGGCGTGCGTGGCCGAGCACTTCGAGGTCTCGGTCAACCACTCGACCTTCCAGATCGAGACCGAGCACATCAGCGAGGACGAACCGGCGGGCATCAAGCACCCATGAGCAGACGGCGCGGGATCGACGGCGGAGCATGACGAGCACCGCCACGGCTCAACTGCGCCGTCGCATCGCGCGGAACTGGCACCGGCTGAACGGCCCCGGCCGGGTCGCGGGGGTCGATCTTGCCCGCGGCCTCGCAGTGCTCGGCATGCTGGCAGCGCATCTGCTCTGGCTCGGCTCGCTCTCATGGACGGAGCCGTCGACGTGGGGCTCGGTCGTGACCGGCCGCTCCTCGATCCTCTTCGCCGCGCTCGCCGGCGTCTCGCTCGGCCTGTCCACCGGCGGCCCGACGCCCCCGCACGGAGCCGGACTCGGCCGGGCGCGACTGCGGGTGACGATCCGCGCCCTGCTTATCTGGCTGCTCGGCGTACTGCTCATCAGTTTCGACGTGCCGGCCGCGATCATCCTGCCGACGTATGCGATTATCTTCGTGCTGACGCTTCCTCTGCTCGCGCAGCGCGCCTCGCGGCTCTTCCTCGCGGCCGCGATCGTCGTGCTCGTGACCTCGCCCCTGATCGTGTGGGCGAATGCCTCGCCGTGGTGGGAGAGCTATAAGGGCTGGCTCCTCGGTCTCTACATCGGGTGGAACTACCCGTTTCCGCTGTGGATCGCATTCACGCTCGCAGGTCTCGGGCTTGCGCGCGCGGGGATCCGATCTCGTCGGGTGCAGTGGGCGGCGCTCAGCGTCGGCGCGCTGCTGGCGGTGGCCGGGTATAGCCTCTCCCCCGGCCCGGAATCGTCGGAGCAGACGGCTGGTCGCTCGTTCCTCGAGGCCTGGTGGACGTCGGACCCGCATTCGAGCGGCGTGCTCGAGGCGATCGGGAGCGGCGGCTTCGCGATCGCGGTGATCGGCCTGTGCCTGCTGCTGCGCACTGGGGGTCGGTGGCCCTGGCTAACCTTCCCGCTCCGGTCGGTGGGGTCGATGCCGTTGACAGCCTATGTGCTGCAGATCGTGATGTGGGCGGTCGCGTCGATGACACTGCTCGGCTCCGCCCATGAGCATGCCTTCCGCGACCTCGACCCTTTCCTCCCGATCACGATCGCCACCGTTATGCTCTCCGTAGCATGGAGTCTGCTGGTCGGCCAGGGGCCGCTGGAAGCTGCGCTCGGTCGACTCTCCTTGATTGGAGGGCCGCCGGCCTCCTCCGGGGCAAATACGCAGCAGCGCCAGAATACTCTTGAGCCGTGACCGCCGACTCCGCCATCGCCTCATGATCGTCTGGTTCGGCATCGTCCAGATCGTCGTCGCCCTGATCGCGATGGTCGTCTGTATCGTCGAGTACGCCCGGAAGCGCGGGCCGAACGACTACACGCTTGGGGTGACCCTACTCGTCGGGGTGCTGCTCATCGTGCAGGTGGTCATCGGCATCGTGCAGCCGGGCGCGGGCAATCCCGCCGAGGGCGATCCGCTCGAGTTCTGGATGTACCTCATTGTCGCGACTCTCATTCCGTTCGGTGCCGCGTTCTGGGCTCTTGTAGATCGTCGTCGCTCGGCGAACCTCGTGCTGGTGGTCGTCAACTTCGCAATCGCCATCATGCTCTACCGCATGTTGGTCATCTGGGGGTGAACCAACGTCATACGGTTCGGTCTGCTGCATAGGGATAGTGTCAACCATCGCATCGTTGAGCAGTCACCCTACTGAGGCGGAGCTGTGCTTTCGCTCGGTGCTATCCGGACGGGAGGCTCGTCGCCTTATGAAAGCACCGAGGGCTAGATCGACGGCGAGGAACAGGATCAGGGAGCCACCGAGTGCGGGCGCGAATAGGCCAGCTCCGACACCGAGGAGAGCGATCATGAAAATCGCGACGCGGGTAGGCGTCCGCCCAGCGCCGGGTGGACGCAGGTAACTCGACCGCGCGGCGCGTGCGGTTGGGCGTCGCAGCCACCACATCCTGTATCCCAAGAGGATCATGAAGATGATCCCGATTGCGAGTGCCCCCAGCACGATCTGGTTGGCAGCACCGAAGAGCAGGCCCATGTGCGCGTCGACTCCCCACCGGGCGAGCTTCGCGGGGAGCGGCCAGTCGGCGAAGTCGACTCAGGATAGCACTTCCCCCGTGGCCGGGTCTACCGAAATGGAGTCCTGCTTCTCAGGCCAGCTGCGTTGCGCCTGGGATACCGTCCATGCCTCACCGCTCTCGGCGGGCACGATCTTGATAATCCCGTCGAGTCCCTCGTCGCGGGCGCTCTCCGCAGCGCGTTCGAGAGCCGCCGGAAGCTCCTGCTCCGGAATCTCGGGAACCTCGGTGTTCTCGGGGAGCGCTGCTGCGGCGGACGGGGTGGTCCAGTCGAGTGCTTCTCGAAGGTTCCCGACGTTCGTTCCGGCATACTGAGACCAGGTCAGGCCGGTGGCCGAGAGAAAGATCATACCGAGTGCGAGCCACACGCCGAGCGCACCGTGCCATCCCATCAACCGCGCGCGCCCCTTTGCCCGGCGCGTGGGGATGACCAGAGTCCGCCGCCTGCCCTTGCGGACTCTGCGGAATATCCAGATGCTTAGGCCGGATGCGGCGAGTACCCACAGCCAGCTCGCCGCGAGCTCGCTGTAGAGCCTTCCGATATCACCGAGGAACAGCGTCCGGTGCAGGTCGTCGAACCAGGAGCGCACGGGCAGCCACTCACCGAAGGTTGGCAGCGTGTTCGTTACCTCGCCACTGTATGGGTTGATGAACACGGTGAGGTCTCGGTCAGCGGGATCGGATTCGGTCGAGAAGGTGACGCGAGTGACGTCATCTGGCCTGGTGGCCGGGCGCACCTCGATGAGGGTGCCGTCGACTTGGGCTTCTTGGGCCGCGCTGACCTGTTGCGCAAGCGGAAGAGGTGATCCGGAAGGTGCGACGGTGAGCGTGTCGCGATACACAATCTGTTCGATTGCGGGGGTTGCAGCGTACATGAGCCCGGTGACTGCGGCAATCAAGATGAACGGGCCCACGAATACGCCGATGAAGAAGTGCAGACGCGCAAGCAGCGGCCGGAAGCCGTCTCGCCACCATCGTGCCCGCGGGAGCGCCCGTCCCGAATCGTCGATCGACCGCTCATCGGCACGGTCTGTCTGCGAAGTGGTCATACGCACCTTCCTGGGGAATAAGAGCAGATTCAGCTGATCATGAGGGCCAGCATGACCCCCATGCCGAGGGCCATGCCGATATGACACATCACATGTGAGCGGTGCGTCCGTTCACGGGAGAAGCGGTATGCCCACCAGCCCATCGCGATGACACAAAGCACGACCAGAGCCCAGGTCACCAACAACACCCATGCCGGTGTTTCCGCGCTCACGGTTACTGCATCCGGGGCGGACGACGAGCCGTGCCCGTCGTGGCTGCCACCAGTACCCGACACCGGGACTCCACTCATCATGAGAGGCATGGCCGCAAGCATCCACACCATCGCGCCCGTTAGCAGCACATGAATGCCGAGATCAACACGCGCACCTGAAGGGATTGCTTTCGCGCTCGCGTATCCTGCAATCACGATGCCCATCACACCGAACGCCACAATCTGAACCCAGGTGCCGACCGAGCCCGTCGGGACCCAGATCATTACGATCATCGACACGCTCATTACCGCATGCAACACGTCGACCGCACGATTGGGCCCCACGGCGGAGCGATCCCACGAAGCGGAAAGATGCCAAAGGCAGTAGACACCCGTCGACGCGAACAGGACGGTCAGGATCCAGTCCCAGGGAGAAGCGAGCACAGAGTAAATCTACAACTTGTAGTAGATAGTGGCAACTCCGCTCCCTGTCGCATCTTTGGCGTCCGTCAGAGACGTGGGGGGCGTTTCCTCCGTGTGCCGCACCGCTGCCATCGGCTCTTCAGCCTCGTGACGAAACCGCGCAACCGGTAGACAAGATCATCGAACTCCTCTCGCACCGACGGACTCTCGCGCCCGTCTCGCGGAGGTGCCCCGGCAGCGGCAATGACAGCGATCAGGACAGACATGAGAAGCAGTTGCGTGATCCAGACGGCAAGATCCACCTCAGCTCCTTTCATCAACCTGCAGCGGGACGTCGCCTCAGCCAGGGCGCCCGGGGTTTCGGGTTCTACCCGGCGAGGTAGGCGTCTTCCTCTTCGGCATCGGTCGTGCCGCGACGCGCCTTGCGCGCCTCAGCCCGCTGTTGCTGCCTGAGCACGGCCTCGCTGCCCGCGTTCAGCCCTCGGTGTTCCTGCCGGGCGGCGTAGACGATGCCGAAGGCGGCGATGATGATGAACACATACCACTGCAGCGCATAGGAGAGATGCGGCCCTTCGTCTCGTTCCGGCGGGTCGGGGAGCAGGCCGGTTGCTGCTTCGGGCGATTCGCGAACGAGCATCCCATAGGCTCCGGTGTAGGCGGCGTCGAAGCCTCCGACCCGGGCGAGCTCGGGCAGGTTGATGCTCGCCACGGTGCTCCCCTGGGAGAGGCGGCCGACAAGCTGTGGTTCGCTCGCCCGGAGACGGACGTCGACTTCGACCGGCCCGCTCGGGGCCGCCGGGGCGCTCGCGAGCCAGGTGCCACTGGCGTTGGCCTCGTTGCCGTTTACGGATACCCAGCCGCGATCGACGAAGAAGATGAGTCCCTGCTCGGTGCGCAGGGGTTGGAGGAGCTGGGAGCCGACCCCCACCGGACCGGGACGGTTGCGGGCGAGGAAGGGGTTACCCACATATTCTCCGCGCACGGTGGCGGTCTGCCATTTCATCGCGTCCTCGTCGAAGCGCGCAGGGTCGGGGACCACAGTCTCGATCGGGACCGCGGGTGCATTGTAGTTCTGTTCGATGCGGGTGATCTCCGCTCGGGCGTCACTTCGGCGATCGAACTGCCAGTCGGCGAGCCAGGCACACACGATGGAGAAGACGATGAAGAGTCCGTAGTAGCCGAGCCAGCGCCGGGAGCGGAGGAAGGACCATCCCGGCAGCGTCTCCGGAGCCCGGCGGGCAGGCTTGTCTCCACTGGGCGCGGGCCCGTGCTTGGAGGCCGCCGTCTGCACTGTCATGGGGCTAAGACCGGGGTCGGACGCCGCGGAGACGGCGTCCCGGGCGCAGTCGCGTGATGCGGCTGCGCGTGGTTGCGGCGAGCATGCCGGTGTTCCTTTCCTGGGCCGTCCCGGGGCGGCGTCGTGACGTGGTTACGGCTGAGCGGTGAAGCCTTCGAGCCCGAACTTCCCGACCGCCGTCCCGCTCTCGATCAGTCGGTGGGCCTGGGGGAGGTTGGCGGCGTTGATCGCGCCGAGGATGCTCGTGAGCGTGGTACGGATCTTTCCGGCATCGACGAGCTCGCCGATTTGCCGGAGGATCTCTCCCTGCTCGGCGACGTCGATCGTCTGCAGCCACGACCGCATGAATGGGTCTTCGGGGTAGAGTGAGATGCACTTCGCCTGGAACGCCTGGACGTGGAGCTCCTCGGGGCAGTCGACGTAGCCGAAGCGGCCTTGTGGAGCGAGGAGCTCGAGGATGTCGGCTTGCCGCTCCCCCGACCTGGCGGTGGAGAAGACGTAGCCTGGATCGCCGATGCCGAGTTCGGCCACTTGCGGGGAGAGTGCCTGGCTGTGGTCGAGAACGTGGTGGGCGCCGAGGTTCGCGCACCAGGCCTTCGTAACTGGCTGTGAGGCGGTGGCGATCACGGTGACGTTGGTGAGGGCGCGCAGCAGCTGAATGGCCATCGACCCGATTCCCCCGCCCAGCCCCCGCTGATGATGACGACTGTGAATGCGCCTCCCGGCACGGGCCGCGCCACCTCGAGCCGGTCGAGGAGCACCTCCCCCGCGGCAAGCGAAGTCAGCGGGAGGGCGGCCGCTGCCGCATCGCTCAGCAATGTCGGCGCGCGGGCCGCCAGGTGCGCATCGACGATAAAATAGTCTGCGTTCGCGCCTGGTCGGTCGACAACGTCTGCGTAGTAGACTCGGCCCCCGAGAGCAAAAAAGCTCGAGGAGCGGCTCGTCAGCGACTGATTCGCCGAATTCGACTATGGTGCCGACGGCGCCCCAGCCGAGCACTCGAGTTTGACCGGCGGACGGGTGCTCGGTGTCGCGGATTCGGCGGCCCACCGGGTTCACTGAGACAGCCCGCACCTCGACGAGCATCTCTTGCTCTCCGGTTTCCGGCTGGGGGAGTTCGACATCGACGAACTCGCCATCTCCGTCGAGGGCGCGGGCGCGGTTGTATCCAACGGCTTTCATACGCTCCTCCTCTTCTCATGATTGAAAGGCTGTGCTGGCGCCACGTCGTGCTCTGGTCTCGTGAGGTGCTGCGTCATGGTGCTAGATGAATGGAGTGGGGTCGACGAATGAGCCACCGGAGAGCACTTCATAGTGGACGTGGCAGCCGAAGCTCATGCCCGTATTGCCGACGTACCCGATCACTGCTCCGGCGGGAACCCATTGGCCGTAGGACACGGGCGGGGTGCCGATCTGGTGGGCGAAGCGGGTCTGGTAGCCGTTGTCTTGGTTGAGGTAGGTCATGTATCCGCCGAAGTTGTCAACCCAGCCGGCGACGACGACCGTTCCGGATGCGGGGGCCACGATCGGAGTGCCGCATCCGGCGGGGAGGTCGAGCCCCGTGTGGCTCCAAGGCTGGCGGAAGTAGGTGGAGATCCAGGAGATCGGCACGGGCTGGTACCAACCGCTCCCCCCGGGTGTGCCGCCCCCGCCGCCTCCACCACCGCCCGCGGCCTGCTGGTTCCGGCGCTGCTCTTCTTCGATCCGTAGGCGCTCCTCGTAACCGGTGACCGTAGTGGTGGTCGCATCCTTGAGCGCCGCGAGCTGAGCTTGCAGCTCTTGTTGCTGGGCCTCCTGTTGGAGGAACTCCGCCCGCTGATCGTCGAGGTTCTGCGCTGCGGTTTGCGCCATTGCCTCGGCCTCGCTGGCGAGCTGGTCGCGGGCTTCCTGCGCGACCTCGGCTTGTTCGCCGAGCGACGCGGCGGTGTTCAGCGCGAGTTGGGCGCGTTCAGCCATTGTGGAGTTGCGTTGCGTGGCGCGTTCCATCATGGCGAGCCGATTCAACAGGGCATCGGTGGTTTCGGCGTCGGCTTGGAAGAACACTTCCGTGCTGTAGTCGACACCCCCGGAGCGATAGAGCTGGGAGATGATGTCGCTTGCTTGATCGGAGGCCTCTCTAGCCTCCTCCTGGCTCGCGCTCGCTTCGGTTTCAAGTTCCTGTGCCCGCTGCGCGGCCTCTTCTGCGGCGGTTTCGGCTTCCTGCCATTTGGCGTTGGCAGTCTCGGTCGCTGTGCGGAGGCGTTGCAGCTCCGCTTCGCTCTGCGCGATGAGCTGCTCGATCTCCTGCACCTTCGCCACGGCCGTCGCCTCGTTTTGTTTCGCTGCCTGGACGTCGTCCCAGGTGGGCAAGTCCACCGCATGCGCGGCGGTGCTGCTGCCGCCGGGATTGCTAAATATCAGCGCCACCATGGCGCCTACGACGACAAGGCTCATGGAGATGCGCCTGATACGGCTGGACTTCGTGTCTCTCATGTTGTCTCTCCCTGCGGCTGAGACCCGGTGCAATCCGGGCTGTGATCAGGTGCGTGGCTTCCTGATGAGGATTCCGGCGAGCAGAAATGTGCTGCCGGCGATCGGTTGGGCAAGGATCCAGAAGATGCCGCTGAACGGGAATGGATACACGGGGTTCCAGAGCACCGCGATCGCGACGAATATGGGCACCCACCACCAGTGGCGTACCTGCACGGCGAACCAGGCGACGATGAGCGCAAGGATCGCGACCACGAAACGGAAGACAGTGAACCAGTCGCTGCCCACGAAGGCGACGGCGACGATGAGCGTGGCGAGTGCAATGAAGCTGGGGAGGAGGGCGTTGCGCTGATAGGACGGGGCCTGCTGCTCCTGGGTCATCGGTGCGTCCTCTCCAACCGGGCTGCCGCGGTACCTGAGCTGGGTTCCTCTGGCGCCATGGATGCCGCTGAACCGCCGGCGGTTGCGGGCGAGGTGCGGGAAGTAGCACGGACGCGCCAGGCGCCGAACAGATAGAGCACGATGCCGGCACCGATGGCGACGTCGGCGAGGTTACCGATGAAGAGCTCGCCGTAGGCGAGGAAATCGGTGACGGCGCCGCTGCCGAACCCGGGCGGGGCGAAGAGGCGGTCGACGAGGTTGCCGATGGCACCGCCGAGGATCAGTCCGATCGCTGCGGCGTGGATCCGGCGCTTCGTGCGGAACGCCGCCCGGACGAGGAGCACGGTGGCGACGATCCCGAGCAGAGTTATGAAGGGTGTGAGCTGGGAGCCGATCGAGAATGCGGCACCGGTGTTGAAGGCGAGATGCAGTCCGAGCAGATCGCCGAACAGAGTGATGCGGGTTTCAGTGTCGAGGTAGTGGAGGGCGAGCTGCTTGCTGATCACGTCGACGGCGATCGTCAGTGCCGCGATCGCGCAGCTGTAGGCAAACAGCAGCCGTCGGGAGGGACGGCGGCCCGTGGGCTGCGCTGCGGGCCGTGTGCCCTTATGGACGGGTGGATCATGCGGGAGTTCGTGGGTCATGATGCTTTCAGAGGGGATTCGGTCGCGTCTGCGGCCTCGATAGGGGTAGGGGTGGACAGGCGGTTCCATCGCCGCTGCAACAGGCCCAAGGTAAGGAGCTCGCCGAGCCCGGCGATCGGGATGAGCAGGGTGAGGGCCGGCCCCACGAGGACGGCCGGGGTGAGCCCCGTGCGCAACGGTACAGAGGTGACGGCAGCGGCCGGTTCGTCCGCGGCGGCCGCGGCAATCACAGCGCCGTCGGGGGCGATGACCTGGCTGGTGCCCACGGTCGATACGTTTACGACGGCACGCCCGGTCTCGATAGCGCGCATACGCGCGAACTCGAGCTGCTGCAGGTTCTCGTCGGTGCCCCGGAAGTCGGCGTTGTTGGTCTGGAAGGCGTAGAACTGCGCACCGCCTCGCGCCCCGTCCCAGATCACCGAGTCGTAGATGACGTCGAAACAGATCGCGAGTCCGACCTGGACGCCGTCGACGGAGACGAGCGGCGGGTTCGTACCCGGCGTGTATTCGCGCTGGATGAGGCCGACCAGGTCGGGGACGATGCGTTCGTAGAACCACCGGTGGGGCACATATTCGCCGAAGGGCACCGGGTTCACCTTGTCGTGCATTTGCTCGGCGCTGCCGGCCTCCCAGAGCATCGACGTGTTGTAGGTGTCCTCGCCTCGCGCGGTGGCCGCATTCATGAGGAGCGGGGCCTCGGCGCCTGCGACGAGCTCGTCGAGAGTGCGAGCGGTGGCCGGGGTGTTCAGCGGATCGGAATCGACCCCGCCCTCGGGCCACACGAGCAGATCCATCGGTTCGCCGAGGAGTGCGTCGCTCGCTTGCCGCTGGGCGGCGAGCACATCGCCGGGGCTGCGCGTGTCGAAGTAGCCGGCGGGCCCGTCGCCCTGCACCCAGCCCACGCGGAGGCTGCCCGCTTCGGTCGTGGGGAACGCCGGCACGAGCAGCAGGGCGAGGATCACCGCTGCGGGCAGCAGCCCGGCGAGTTTTCGGGGTGCGGGTCGGGTGGCCCAGTCGACGACGCACGCGCAGAGCCAGACGATGAGGAGGGTGAGGCCGGTGACGCCGACCCAGGAAGCGGCTTCGGCGAAGGGGCCGCCGGCCTGGGACATGCCGATTCTGCCCCACGGGAACCCGCTGTAGGGCCAGGTTCCGAGGAGGAGCTCGCGTGCGGCCCACAGCGTCGCGATGAGCACCGGGAGCAGGAGTCTGCGGGTGGCGCGGCGTTCGAGGAGAGCGCCCCAGCGGTAGGCGAGGGCGATCGGGATCGCACCGAGCGCGAAGAGCAGCGATTCGACCCCGGCGAGCGCGATCCACGGGATCGGGCCGAGGAACTGCACGACCCACATGAGGTGCGTGAAGTAGAACGCGGCGCCGTAGGCGAGACCCACGAGAAACGCTCCCCCGATACTGCGGCCTATCAGCGTCCAGAGCCCGCCGGCGATGCTGAGGAAGGCGAGCGGCCACCAGCCGATGCTCGGGAACGCGGCGTCGAGCAGCAGGCCCGAGACGGCGGCGATCGGGATCGCCGCACCCCACGGCAGGCGACGCACCGTGGCGGTGGCGCGCTGCTCGCGCGCGCCGCGCCCCAGTGCCGTGCGGGGCACCTCAGGGTCGTCGCGCAGCGCGAGCGTGTCCGTGGTCGTCACAGCGGCCTCCTTCCTGGTGCTCGAATCGCGGATGTGGTCGTGGGCGGCTCAGCTGACGCCGGAGTAGGCGTGCAGGCCCTGGAAGTAGAGGTTGACGATGGTGAAGTTGAAGATCACCGTGGCGAAGCCGATGAGCGACAACCAGGCCGACTTCGTGCCGCGCCAGCCGCGGGTGGCGCGGGCGTGGATGTACCCGGCGTAGATCACCCAGATCACGAACGTCCACACCTCCTTGACGTCGAAGCCCCAGTAGCGGCCCCAGGATTCGTTCGCCCAGATCGCTCCGGCGATGAGCGTGAACGTCCAGAAGATGAAGCCGAGGATCGCGAAGCGGTAGGCGAGCGTCTCGAGTACCTCGGCCTTCGGGAGCGTGCGCAGGTAGCCGCGATCCGGGGCGACCTCCTCGCCCCCGGTGGCCTTGATCCGCTCGCGGCGTGCCTGTAGCAGTTGCATCGTCGATAGGCCCGCCGCGATCGCGAGCAGCGCGGTGGCGAGCGAGGCGACGAAGACGTGGATGATGAGCCAGATGCTCTTGAGCGGATCCATCAGCGGGGTCACTTCGACGTAGAAGGAGATCGTCGATCCGCCGAGGAAGAACACCACCATGCCGACGATGAAGACGCCGAGGAACCGGAGGTCGTACCAGCGCAGGGCGGCAAGGTAGACAGCGACAATCAGCAGAGTGCCGATAAGGGCAAACTCGTACATATTCGCCCACGGCACCCGTTCGGCCGCGATCCCGCGCGTGACCGTGGCGGCGAGATGGAGCGCGAAGCCGAGGGCAGTGAACGCGATGCCGAGGCGCGCGAAGTAGCGCCGTGACCGTTCGGCACCGGGCACGCGGAGGCTCCCCTCCCCTCCCCCGTTCTGCGGGGAGGCTGCGGGGCCTCCGGCCGCACCGACGAGCACGGCCTCCCGTTGTGTGATGGGTGCGGCCGAGGCGCGCTGCGAGAGGTCGTAGGCGAAGGCGAGGAACGCGAGAACATAGATCGTAATCGCCGACCAGACGGCGAGCACGGAAAACTCGTCGAGCGCGGCCTGCAGTTGTAGATCCATGGCTATTCCTTACTCTCCGCGATCGCCGCGTCGAGGGCGTCGGTGATGTCGGTAACGGTTTGGGGTTGCAGTAGCTCACCATTCAGGAAAAACGTCGGGGTGCCGCGCACGCCGAGCGACATGCCGGCGTTGTGGTCCTCTTCGACCCTCGCTTGGGTTGCGGGGTCGGCGACGGCCGCATCGAAGGCGTCCATGTCGAGCCCGAGCTCCTCGGCGTAGCTGCGGATCTTGTCGGCCTGGGAGTCTTGCTGCTCCGCCCATTCGGGCTGTGACTCGAAGAGCTTCTGGTACATCTCCTCGAACTTGCCCTGCTGCGACGCGGCCTCGACCGCGATGGCGGCGTTCATGGAGTTCGTGTGGTTGGTGATGAAGTAGCGGGCGACGTAGGTGATCTGCCCGTCGTACTGTTTGCGGATCTCCTCGATCACCGGGTAGACGGCGCCGCAGGCCTCGCATTCGAAGTCGAGGAACTCGACGAGCACGGGTGCGCCCTCGCCGGCGTCGTCGAGGACGTGCGAGTTCTCCTGCACGAGCGGCACTTCGCTCTGCGTGGGGGTTCCGCCGCCCGTTCCGCCGCTGTTCGACGCCTCGCCGGGCGCCTGGACTTCGGGTCGGTTGAGCACCGAGATGAGGATCAGGATGAGCGCGATGAGCAGCACGGCGGGAATGGCGATGAGTGCCGCCTTCTGCGAGGTGCTCAGCTTCTTGTTCGGTTTCTGCACGGTGTGCGGGGGCCGGTTCATTGGGTTCCCTTCTTGAAAAGCGGTGACGGTAGTTGCTCGGCGATGGCCGAGAGGTGGCTGGTGCGGAACTGTTCGACGGCGCGCTCGAGGCCGGGATCCTCACCGCGGGCGAGGCCGGCGTACTCGATCTTGACCTTGCGGCCGCCGACGACCGGCTGGGTGAGGGTGGCTTTCACCCAGAGGCGACGGCGCGGCACGAGGAGGCCGGTGATGAGGCCGACTGTGGCGAGGATGGAGAAGATGAGCACCCAAGTGGCGCCGGTGTCGCGCTGGATCTGCAGCGAGACGAAGCGCTTGATCGGCTCTTCGGCGCCCTCGGTGACGGTGAGATCCTCGAAGGTGATGGTGCCCATCCCGTTTGGCAGGTCGGCGGTGTCGCCGGGGGTGAGCTCGATCGAGTCGATACCGGTGTCGCCGCCGGTGATCTGGGTCATCGACTCGGTGTCGAGCTGGTACACCGAGCGCGGGGTGCCGTCGTCAATGCCGAGGTCGCCCGTGAACACGTTGAACGTCATCATTGGGTTGTAGAGATCGGGGAACACCGAGTAGTAGGCGCCGGTGTCCAAGGTGCTCTGCGTCGGGTACAGGAAGCCGATGAGCCCAACCTGCTCAGGCAGACCGTCGGGGACTTTGATCACGCCGAGCGAGGTCATCGCGGAATCCTGCGGCAGGAAGGGCTGGGGTTCCTGGTAGACGACGTCGCCGGCGGCGTTGCGGATCGTGATCATCGGCGCGTAGCCGTTGCCGAGAAGGTAGATGCGGTCGCCGTTCACCTCAATCGGTGCGTTCACCCGCACGGTCTCGGCGCGGGTGTCGTCGTCGCCGGCCTCTCGGATGGAGAGGTGGGCGGCGAAGTTGCCCGCCTGCCCCGCACCGGGCCTCCCAGGGTCGACGTACTCGACGTCGAAGCTGTCGAGGCTCAGTGCGTAGGGGGTGAGTGAGCTCCGGTCGAAGTACCGTCCCGGCGAGAACGAGGAGTAGGCGCTCTCGCTGTTCACGAAGGTGGTGCCTTGGACGATGACGCGATCGCCAGTGTAGTTGAGGCCGGTGCTCAGCAGCACGGTCACGAGGATCCCAACGAGTGCCGAGTGGAAGACGAGGTTGCCGGTTTCGCGCAGGTAACCGCGTTCGGCGGATACCGACCAGGAAGTCGCGCCGTCGTAGCGGGCGGTGCGGTATCCGCGGCGTCGCAGCTCGCTCTCGGCGATCGCGATGGCCTGGGCGACATCGGCTTCGGAGGTGCGGCCGTCGACGAGTTGCAGATCGTTCGAGGAATAGCCGGCCATGCGCTGCAGCCGGGCCGGGGTCTTCGGTGCCGGCGCGCGGAGCGCTTTTGCATGATGCTTGATCCGCGGGATGATGCAGCCGATGAGGGAGATGAACAGCAGCAGGTAGATGGCCGAGAACCAGGCCGAGCTGTAGACGTCGAACAGCTGCAGTTTGTCGATCGTGGGGGCGAGCTCGGGGTTGTCGTCGAAGTACCTCACGACGCCGTTAGGGTCGGCTTGTCGCTGTGGGAAGAGGGAGCCGGGGATCGCGGCAATCGCCATGAGCAGGAGCAGGAGCAGCGCGGTGCGCATGCTCGTGAGCTGCCGCCACCCCCATCGGAGCCAGCCCTGCCACCCGAGGCCGACATCGCCGGTGCCGCGTTCGGTGGAGTCGACGTGATCGCTCGGGCGTGCGGGGAGGGTGTCGTTGTCAGAGCGGGAGCTGGACATTCGCCATCACCCCCTGCAGGGAGGACATGAGGCGCGTCCAGAGCCCGCTCACCATGAGCAGGCCGAGCACGACGAGGACAACGCCGCCGGCGATGTTGATGGCGCGGATGTGACGCCGCAGGAACGACATCGAGCGGGTAGCCCAGCCGAGCCCGAGGGCGAGCAGCAGGAACGGGATGCCGAGGCCGAGCGAGTAGGCGACGCCGAGCAGCCCCGCACGGACGGGGTCGCCGAGGTTCCACGACACGGAGATGATCGCGGCGAGGGTGGGCCCGATGCACGGTGTCCAGCCGATGCCGAGGGCGAGACCGAGCAGTGGGGCCCCGGCGAGGCCCAGGCGTGAGCGGAAGCGGGGTCGGACGGTGCGCTGCATCTTGCGGAAGACTCCGACGAAGGCGAGCCCCATGACGATCACGACGACGCCGAGGATGCGGGTGGCGGTGTCGGCATAGGCGAGGAAGACCTGGCCGAAGACACCACCGAGCACGGTGACAGTGACGAACACGATGGAAAACCCTGCGATGAACAGGAGAACACCGAGGAGCAGGCGGCGGCGCTGCGCGGTGGTGCCGCCGGTGGCTGCAGTGCCCTGTTCGACGGGGGCGACGGCAGAGCCAAGGTAGCCGAAGTAACCGGGTACGAGCGGAAGCACGCACGGGGAGGCGAAGGAGACGAAGCCGGCGAGTGCGGCGATGAGCACACCCGCCCAGAGTGCACCGTCGAAGACGAGATCGCTCGGGTTCATGGCGTCTCCACGAGTGCGTCGGCGACGAGCGTGTCGAGGATGGAGGCCGACTCGAGTTGCCCGATGATGCGGGCTGCGACGCGCCCCTGACGGTCGAGTACCAGCGTGGTGGGGGTGGCTTGGATCGGGGTGACGCCGGCGAAGGCCTGCTTGACGCGGCCGTCGTTCACGTCGATGATGCTCGGGTAGGTGATGCCGTTCTCTTCGGCGAAGGCGACGGCGGTTGCGGGCTGGTCGTAGATGTTCACACCGAGGAACCCGACGCCCTCATCCTGGTAACTCAGCCAGACCTCCTCGAGCATGGGGGCCTCGATGATGCAGGGGCCGCAGGCGGCATACCAGAAGTTCACGACGTACACCTCTCCGGCGTAGTCGTCGCTGGAGACCGGGTCGCCGTATTCGGTGGTGCCACTGAAGCTCACGGCGGCGCCACGCTCGTCGATCGGGATCTCGACGATGCGGCCGTCGGAGGTGCCGCTTCGTTCACTGCCCTGCTGGTACTGTTCCGACAACGGATCTGCGGCTGTGCAGCCGATCAGCCCAAGGCTGATCGTGGCAGTCGCTACGAGTGCGGTCATCAGCAGGTACGTCGGTTTGGACGTCCTCAAGTTCCTGGTTCTCCTCAATCCTCAACGCGTGGTCGCGGGCATGGCGGACGTGCCGGCCCGTTCCTGCCCCAGGGGGCAGCGTGAGGAGCGCTTAAATGCGCAGGAGGCTGAGGTCGTGCAGGCCGAAGCGATGCCTGCCGCGATGATCGAACGCTGCAGCTGCGGCGATCGGAGCGATCTGGGGGCGCTGTCGTTGGAATCGCATCTGCCTGCAGCGGAGCGCGAAGACGATCAGGATCGCCAACGCAAAGCCGCAGAGGATCCCGAGCAGGCAGGTGACAACACCGATCAGGATGCTCTCGCTGACGGCGGTCTCCCCCACGGTGTCGGCGAAGTGTCCCACTGCGGCGTCGAAGGAGGGGGCTGCGACCGTGTTCGAGGCGGCCGCCGGCGCGGAGAGGCCGACATCATCGGCGTGGGAGACGCCCCACAAGCCCACGACGGTGACGATTGCGGCGAGGAGCAGCGTCGCGGCTCTCATCGTGAATCGTCGCCGCGTGATGCGGGCACTGCGGGGAACTGAGGACACACCCCGATTGTACCGAGCGGGTTCAAGGCGATCATGGGAGTGGACTGACGTACTCGACATGCTGCACCCTATTGGAGGGCGATGAGCATGCTGAGCAGGCCCATCACGAAGGTGTAGGGGGCGAGCGTCATCTTCTCGTACTTGCTCTTGGAGAGCATGCTGAGGATCACGCTGAACCCGAGGTGGGCGACGATGAGCCACATCACCCAGAAGCTGAACTCCCCGGGCAGCACAGCGATGGTGCCGCTGCGATCGAGGGCGATGAAAGCGATGAAGGCGTAGCGGAGCACGGCGGAGATCGCGCCGAGGCGGAGGTTGAGCGGGAGCGTGGTGTGCTCGCCACCCCAGGCGAACTTGCCGAGCGGTGTGCCGACGGCTAGGGCGATCTGGAAGATGGCGAGCACGCCGAGCATCGCGGTGAGCGCGAAGGTCAGGATCGTCGCCATCACTGCTCCTTTCCGAACTTCGCGGCGAGGTAGGCGTTGTAGGCGTCGAGTTCCGCGTCCTCTTGAGCTTCTCGGCGTTTCGCTTGCCGCAGATCGCTCGTGCGCCACTTGGAAATGGTGACGATGAGCACGATGATCAGTGGCAGTTCGCCGTATGACCAGATCAGGCCGCCGGCGATGGCTTGGTCGAGGGCGCGGGTGATCCCCCATGCTTCCGGGTCGTTGGCGTACCAGCCGAACATGGGCTCGGTGCTGCGGAGCAGTACGAGCCCGAAGATCGCGTGGATCTGGATCTCGAGGAGCACGTCGACGATGCGCACGACGAACGATGGGGCGCGCGGCAGCGGGTCGAGTGACCACAGCGGAGCGCCACCGATCATGCCGAAGACGAGGAACAGGGCGAGCAGGATGAGATGCCCGGACGGGAGCTCGAGGAACCAGCTCAGCGTGTCGGTGAAATACAGGATGGGGAAGGCGACAACTGCGATGACGATCACGGTGGCAGGGTGCAGGAGCACCTGAGCGGTGCGCGAGCGGTAGGCACTGAGTGCGGCGCGCATCACGGGCCGCCCGAGTCCCCGGCGCGGCATCGCCCGCAAGAGCAGACGGCCGGGAGAGCCCATCAGCAGGAACGGGGGTACGACGACCATGAGCGTGATCTGCTGGAAGAGCAGCACCGAAACGAGTTCCTCGGCGTAGGCATTCGCGCGCATTCCGGTGGCCATGAACCAGAGGAGGCAGCCGACGGTGAACAGCAGCGTCGAGCCGACGCCCCATCGTTTCCCCCGCCCCCAGAGGGAGATCGCCCCCGTCAGGTACATGATGAGGCAGACGATGGCGAGCCAGGCGAGCGGCGACATGCTGCGCAGATCGAACTGGAAGAGGTCGCCGAGCTCGAGGCTGGCCATCGCGGGGTACACGGTCGGGGGTTGTCCTTACTGACGCTGGCGAGGG
The DNA here is from genome assembly GCF_042659205.1 of Leucobacter soli. Classification (NCBI taxonomy): domain Bacteria; kingdom Bacillati; phylum Actinomycetota; class Actinomycetes; order Micrococcales; family Microbacteriaceae; genus Leucobacter; species Leucobacter soli. The sequence goes on along the minus strand of NZ_JBHSRW010000003.1, from coordinate 9,853 downwards.
CTCGCCGGGGAGGGTCTACTTCGAGTTCGCGGCGATGAACGGCAGCGGGTCGACGGGGTCGTCTTCGACGCGCATCACCAGGTGCAAGTGGTTGCCGAATGACATCCCGGTGTTTCCGACGAGTCCGGCTTGGTCGCCGCCCTGCACGGTTTGGCCGGCCTGCCAGGAGTGGGAGTTCTCCTGCATATGGCAGTACCGGCTGATGACACTTTGACCGGCGACCTGGTGCTGGACTTTCAGAGAGAAACCGCAGCCGTCGGAGGCCCAGCCCGCCTCAGTGATCACGCCGTCACCGACGATGCGGATCGGAGTGCCGCCGGCAGCGGCCATATCTTGTGCGTCGTGGAAGCCTGCGACTGGTGCGGAGCGGTATCCGAAGCCATCGGTGAGCGGCACCTCTTGTGCGAAGGGGTACTGCAATGTGGTGTCGGTAAGGCCGGTGACGGTCACTGCCCCGCCGCTCAGCCCGATCTCAAGAGCGACAGCAGTCGGGGCGACGGAGAGCTCGTCGAGCATCGTGGGAGCGTCAATGGTGCCTCCCGTAACGAATGCCTGCTGACGACTCGCGAAGACGGGGATATCGGCGGTCGCGGCACTGGTCGCGGGGAAGACGGCACTTGCCACGAGTACGGCGACGCTCGCGAGCGCCGTACTCCCAGCGACGAAGCTGCGCAGTCGCGAACGTCGCCGTACCGTGCCGGTCTCTGGTCCTGTCCCGCCCCCGGTCAGCGTCTCCTTGGGGGCGGGCTGGTCGCTGTCGGGCTGTGCCGGGAGGTCGGTGTGTCGCGCCGTGGACGGCGCCTCGGCTGCATGCTTGGATCTGCGGGGCCGAACCGAATCGCCAGTCGAGCGCTCGTCGGTATCGGTGGGTTCGATCCAGGTGCTCCGCCTCGGCCCCGCAGATTGCTCGGCGTGCTGACGCCGCCTCAAAAGACGACTCCGAGGACGAAGAACGAGACGACGGCGAAACAGATGCTGAGGAGCAAGGTGCCGAAGACGAAGAGGAAGTGTTGGGCTTTGATCGGTGAATCTGTGGAGTTCAAACTGCTGGCTCCTGATCGGGGGCGTTCGTGCGCCCGAATGGTGTTCGAGAGGGCGCAATGCCGGATGGCATGCAAATGGCAGCGCTTATGTAGGGCGGGCGAAGCTCTCAGAGGTGACGTGGCACCGGTTCGAGGCGCACGGAGCTTCGCGGGCTATCCCCCTGCACGGGGTTCCCGGTGGAGATCAGGTTCGCGAGATCGAGTGAAGCAGCAGCAATGGCTGCGGACGGGCGGGCGCGCGCGGCAGGGCGACCGCCCATTCGCGGAGCCTGCCGAGGCGCACCTGCAGCCAGGGTCGCCGGGTGAAGAGCACAACCAGCAGGAGGGTGGCGAGCATGGTGAGCATGCAGATCGCGAGAAGATCAAGGTGCCAGCTCTGCACGCTGCCGTGGGTGGCGTGCTCGCTCCCCTCGACGAGCGTGGCGGTCGCGGCTGTTGCCGAGGTGGACGTGCTGGTCGCCGACGAGGCCTCGGCGATCACCGGCACGCTGCTGAGTTCGACGCTGTGCGCGCGCAGTCCGACAAGGCCGAGGATCACGAAGGCGCCGACCCAGACGAAGGTCAGGAGCGCACGCCGCGACAGCGGTCGTCGCGACGCTAAGCGTGCCCCCATCACTCCATCACCTCCATAGCCATGTAACAATTTAGCATCGGAACCTGGAGGCAGCCAGGGGATGCTACTGCTTCAGGGTGCCCGTCAGCGCGTTGCCGGTGTCGGCGCAGCGCTCGACAACAGGGCTGATCGCATCGCACGAGCGGGTCTGCGTGCAGCGCGGATGCCGTTGAGGATCACGAGCACTTCCGCGAGTTCGTGGACGAGTACGACTCCGGCGAGCCCGAGTACCCCGAAGAGCGCTAGGGGAAACAATACGATGATAATGGCCAGGGCGAGGCCGATGTTCCAGGTCATGATGCGCCGGCCCCGACGAGCATGCGCAAGGGCCTGCGGGATGAAACGCAGATCGTGACCGGTGAAGGCGACGTCGGCAGATTCGATGGCAGCTGCGGAACCTTTAACGCCCATCGCGATGCCCACGGTCGCCGTTGCGAGCGCAGGAGCGTCGTTGATCCCGTCGCCGACCATGGCTGTGGGAGCAGCGGTGACGAGGGTGTTGACGGCGCTGGCCTTGTCTGCGGGGAGCTGCTCGGCGCGCACGTCTGTGATACTGGCCTCGGCCGCCAGCGCCCGTGCGGTTCGCTCGTTGTCTCCGGTGAGCATGATGGGAGTGATTCCCATCTCCCGCAGCATCTGGACGGTTTCGGCTGACTCCGCGCGCAACTCGTCACGGATCCCGAGAAGGCCAGCGAGTTCACCGTCGGCTTCAACCACGACGACGGTCATCCCGCGTTCGGCCAGCTGCTCGGCGGTGCTTCGGCGCGCGCCGGGGTCGAGCCAGCGAGTGTTTCCGACCCGGATGCGGCGGTCGGCGACGATTCCGGTGACCCCGTGGCCAGCCTCCTCTTCGATGTCTCGGCCTGGTGCCGCGTCCGGAGCGGCCGCGACGATGGCGGCTGCGAGCGGGTGCGTGCTGGATGTTTCGAGTGCGGCGGCGAAGCCGAGCACCTCGCGTTCGGTGTATCCGAAGCTCACGACCTCGACGACTTGGGGTTCGTTGCGGGTGAGCGTGCCCGTCTTGTCGAGGGCGACGGCTCGGATCGTGCCCAACTGTTCGAACGCCTGGCCGGACTTGATCACGATGCCGTACTTGGAGGCGGAGCCGATCGCGCTGATCACGGTCACCGGGACGGCGATCGCGAGCGCGCACGGGGAAGCAGCGACGAGGACGACGAGGGCTCGCTCGATCCCGGTGGCCGGATCTCCCACGATGAAGCCGAACACGACGACGAGGCCCGCCACGATGAGCACGGTCGGCACGAGCGGCTTGGCGATCCGGTCGGCGAGCCTGGCGCGTTCTCCCTTGCGGGCGTGTGCCTGTTCGACGAGGGCGACGATCTGCGTGAGTGAGTTGTCGCGACCATCGGCGGTGGCCTCGATGCGCAGCGTGCCAGAGCCGTTCACGGCGCCGGCCGGCACCGCATCCCCTGGACGCACGGCGACCGGAATGGACTCCCCTGTGACGGCGGAGGTGTCGATGCTGGATGCGCCATCGACCACGATGCCGTCAGTGGCGATGCGCTCCCCCGCACCGATGATGAGGATATCGAGTTCGCGCACCTCGACGACGGAGATCATGTCCTCACCGCTCAGTCGGGACACGCGCGCGGTGTCGGGGATCAGTGACAGCAGGGCGCGCAAGCCCTCCTTGGCGCGATCCATCGCGCGGTCTTCGAGTGCCTCAGCGAGGGAAAACAGGAACGCGAGGGCAGCGGCTTCTCCGACGTGTCCGAGCGCGACGGCGCCGATCGCGGCAATGGTCATGAGAAGGCCCACGCCAACGCGACCACGCATCAGGCGCCGCACGGTGCCAGGGATGAAGGTGTAGGCGCCGGCGAGGAGCGCGATCCACTGCAGGATGAGGGCCGGGATCTCCGCGCCGCTCCACTCAAGGAGGTAGCCGGACGCGAGGGCGACACCGGAGAGCGCGGAGGGCAGCAGCGCGGGATCGCGCCACCAGGGAGGCCGCACTGGATGCACATTCACCGCTTCGTTCCGCTTCCCGAATACTGGGGGCAGTTCGGGGCCGCAGCAGGCGTCGCCTTCGCTGCCGGGTACGGTGGGCAGCGTGGCGGGCTCCGGCGTCTTCGGCTTGACCGTGTTGAGCTCGTCGGGCCCGCAGCAATCCTCGCTCATCGGCTCGCGCCCTGGATGGTCGGCTCCGCTGCGGCCTTCGCGCCGCAGCCAGGGGTGGTGCATTCGGTGTCGAGGCAGACTTCGTCCTCGTCGACGGCGAGGGTGACATCGACAAGCGCAGTAAGGGCGGCGGCGAGGTGGGGATCGGCGATCTCGTAACGGGTCTGCCTACCTTCCGGATCGGCGACGACGATGCCGCATCCGCGGAGGCAGGCCAGGTGGTTTGAGACGTTCGTCCGTGTGAGCTCAAGCTCACGCGACAGCACGGCCGGGTAGCTCGGGGCTTCGAGCAGCACGAGCAGGATCCGCGAGCGGGTCGGATCAGCCATGGCGCGGCCGAGGCGGTTCATGGCGTCCACCCGAGAGGCAATAGTCAGCATATGCTGACTATACATGGGCTAGTGACCTATTGCATGCCGGGAGAACTCAAGATTTGAATCATCCAGCCCTCCCCCGACGTCCCGGCGGAAGCAGGCCACGACTGCGGGCCTTGGCGACCCAGCCCTGGGCGGTACTGAGGGCGACGCCGTTGATCTCCGCCATTGTTGCGGATGGATTCTCGTCACCCTGACCCGAGAGCTTGCCGTGCTGCAAGGCAACGAGTTCGTAGAAGTCGAGCACCTGCTTCGGGTTGCCGAGCGGCTTCAGTAAGTCACGGTCGCTGATCTTGCGCCCGCTGGGGAGCACGATCTTGTTCCCGGTCACGGTGGCGACGCGCTTCATAGCGAACAAGCGCTTGTTGATCGCGGCTTCGATCTTCGCGGTAGGGAGTTCGCGCAGCAGGTGGCTCGTGATCGGGTCGCCGGGTCGCCACGGGAGATACACGACGCCGGTGATACGGACTTCCTCGGGACTGGCGTAGAGCTGGCGTTGCAGACGGATCATCACCCGCGTCGCGGTGGCCTCGTGTTCGATGTACCGCCAGCGGCCATCGGCGGTCTCGTTCTGCTCAGAGTCGGCACTCTCGCCCGTTTCTTGGTCGTCGTATCCGAGCACACGGTCTATCTCATCACTGGCATCGTCAGTGCGCTCGCCGGGAAACCGGGCGGCGAGGTTCCAGCCCGCAGGCAGATCGGCCTGTATGAGCAGGCCGTCTGCGCGCTGATCCCCCGGTCGGGGCGTGGGTAATGCCATGTGCACGAGTCTACCGGACAAACGTCTTATCTCATGTACTTGCGATTACACGTTATTTGTGTTTCAATATCAGGTACTCGCAAGAACGCCAGCTATTGGTGGCGTTCGACCGCACCAGACTGAGAGGCAAGGGCATGACTGAAGCGGCGACTCAGACGGATTACCTCACGCGCGCCGAGGCTGCTGCTCGTTGCCGGGTGCCGTTGCCGACGTTCGACAAGCTGCGCCGCGAGGGGCTGATCCCCGAGCCGGATGCCGAGGTTGGCAAGCACAAGCTCTGGCGCGCAGACACGATCGAGGGCTTCCTCGAAGTCGGGGGAACGAGGCGCTGATGGCCGGGCGTCCGTCGAAAGACTCCCCGCTGCGGCTCGATCCGCACACCGGTAGGCCGCTCCCCGAGGGCATCCGGTGGCGTGAGGATCGGCAGCGGTATCAGATTCGCGTGCTTGTGCCCGACCTCTACGGGAACTGGGCCGAGCGCACCCGCACCTTCCGCACGCTGAGCGAGGCGAAGAAGGAGCTGGCCAAAGCCGTCGCCGGGAAGAACCCGAACGGCGCTATGACCCTCACGCAGTGGCACGAGCGGCATTGGTCGGCAATCGAGGCATCGGTGCGACCTGGCACGGCGCGCGCGTACGGGGTCGCGTGGCGTAGGCGAGTGCAGCCGACCCTCGGGCACATGAAGCTCGAAGCGATCACCTCACCCCTGATTGAGTCAGCGATGGTCGAGTGGGATTGCTCGACCTCGACCAAGGTGGATTCGCTCGCGCTCATCAGCCGTCTGCTCGACGCGGCACGGCGCGCGCGAATCATCGACTACAACCCGGCTCGTGAGATCAAGCGTCCGACACAGGACACCTCAACCTCGCCCACCTCACGGGCACTCACCATGCCGCAGGTAATGAAGATGCTCGATCTCATCCCGGCGGGTGTCTATCGCCGCTACGCCGCCGCACTCGTGTTCACCGGGATGCGCGCGGGCGAGGCGACCGCGATTCGGGTGCGCGACGTGGATCTAACGCAGGGTGTCTTGCGAGTCAGCCGCAGCTTCTCCCCCGGCCTGAACGGGGAACTGATCGAACAGAGCCCGAAGAGCCACAAGGAACGACAGGTGCCCATCGTGCAGGCGTTCCTGCCGCATGTGCGAGAGGCCATGAAGAACAAGGAACCCGACGATCTGCTGTTTGCCGGGCCGAACGGCGGCAGGCTCGTCGCGGCGAACTTCCGCCGCGCGGTGGACTGGACAATGATCCGCACTGCCGTCAAGCGGCCAGACCTGCGCGTACACGACCTGCGCCACACCTTCGCTACGATCCTCTTCGACGCGGGCGCATCGGCGCCCGATGTGCAGGCAGTGCTCGGGCACTCCAGCTTGCAAGTCACCGAACGCTACTCACGCGCACGCGAGGGCGTCGCCAGGAGAGCCGCCGCCGTGTTCGACAGCCTCACCGCCAGCGCCGGATATGGCACAAATATGGCACAGCACCGCGATGTGCCGCATCTGTGAGCACCGTGATTGATCCTGTGACTACGCGCAGGATAGCGGCGGGGCCGCGCAGAAAGTCGCGGGACCGGCGCGGAACCACCGCCTGACCAGGGAAAACAAGCGAACCCCCAAGAGTAGAAGCCTCTTGAGGGTTCAGTAGCGGTGTAATAGCCGCTACGTGGCTCCGACCGGCATCGATCCGGTGACCTTTCGATTTTCAGTCGAACGCTCTACCAACTGAGCTACAGAGCCTCGGCGACCATGACAGGCGCCGAAGATGAGAAAACCCTTCCGAAGAAGGGTTCCTCATCTGGCGACCCTGACGGGACTTGAACCCGCGACCTCCGCCGTGACAGGGCGGCGCGCTAACCAACTGCGCCACAGGGCCATGGTGTATTCAGTTGTATTCGGTATCAGTGACCCCAACGGGATTCGAACCCGTGCTGCCGCCGTGAAAGGGCGGTGTCCTAGGCCGCTAAACGATGGGGCCGAAGTCGCTTTCGCGGCTTTGGCTACCGAAGAGAAAGCTTACAGGGTAGTGCGGGCCCGATGCAATTCGAGGTGCTCTCCTCCGTGAAACCGTTGAGATTCCGCGGAGAACGAGCCACTCGAGCGTGTCGGGGTCGAGCGCTACTCGGCGCCGCCCGAGATGAGTGCCCGCTGCACCCGCTTGAACGAGACGTCCTCGTGCAGCATCACGCCGTGGCTGGTCCGCTGCTCGAAGGTGTACCCGATCTGCCCCTGCCGCAGCACGGCCAGCAGGTACGGCTCCTCCGGGTTCCAGAGCACCCAGGTCGGCTGCCCGAAGGCGTTGTTGCCCATGAAGGTCGTCTCGATGTTGCGTCCGCCGATGCGGACCATGACCGGGACGCCGGTCTGCCTCGAAAGCACGACCTCGTCGGATTCAGCCTGCTGCGACTCGCTCATATTCCGATCCTAACCAAATCATCAGGTTCGGTGGCGCAATCCGGAGGTTCGCGCCCGATATGCCGGATCCGATCCTCGCCGCGAGGATATCGGCGCCCTGCTCACGCACCGGCGAAGAAACTCGCCGTAACCCGCGCCAGGCCGTGCAGGTCCTCGACGTGGGCGAGCTCCCGCGCGGAGTGCATCGAGAGCAACGGCACGCCGACGTCGACGGTGCGGATCCCGAGCCGGGTCGCGGTGAGCGGCCCGATGGTCGAGCCGCACGGCACGACATTGTTCGAGACGAAGGCCTGCGACGGCACTCCTGCGGCGTGGCACACCCGCTCCCACAGCGCGGCGCCGTGCGCGTCGCTGGCGTAGCGCTGGTTCGCGTTGACCTTGAGCATCGGCCCGCCGCCTGGTCGGGGCCGCACGCGCGGGTCGTGCTTCTCGGGATAGTTGGGATGCGCGGCATGCCCGGCATCGGCCGAGAGGCACCAGGATCCGGCGAGCGCCCTGGCAGCGTCCTCAGCCGTGGCGCCGAGGCCGGCGCGGATCCTGTCGAGCACGTCGGCGAGGAACGGGCCGGAGGCTCCGGAGCGGGACTCGGATCCCAGCTCCTCGTGGTCGAAGGCGGCGAGGATCGCGATCGTCCCTGGTGCCGGTTCGGTGTCGAGCAATGCGCTCAGGCCGGCGAAGACCGAACTCAGATTGTCGAGCCGCGGCGACGCCAGCAACTCTCCTTCCGCCCCGATCCTGGTCGGCGGCTGCGTATCGGCGAGCCGCACGTCCCATCCGGTGACTTCCGCCTCCGCGACACCGGCCTGCGCCGCGAGCATTCCCGGCACGGAGACCGCGCCGACGCCGACGACCGGCTGAGTGTGCCGCTGCCGATCGAGCGTGAGCCCGGTGTTCGCCTCGCGGTCGAGATGGATCGCAAGCTGCGGGATCCGCGCCACCGGGCCGGTGCGGACGAGATGGGTGGATCCTTCGCGCGTCACGATCCGACCCGCGAAGGCGAGATCCCGATCGAGCCAGGAATTCAGCAGGGGCCCGCCGTACACTTCGACACCGGCTTGCGCCCATCCCTCGGCGGTGAAATCGGGCTGCGGCTTCAGCACGAAGCCGGGCGAGTCCGTGTGGCAGCCGAGCACCCGGACCGGGGACGCCGCCGAGAGCTCCACCCCCGTGCGCCAGGCGATGAGTGCGCCATCGCGGCGCACGTAGCCGCGGGCGCCATCCCCCACCGGCGGCCAGGCGTCCGCCTCGTCGTACGCGGTGAACCCTGCGGCGTCGAGCGCCGCGGCGGCCGCCTGCACGGCGTGGAACGAGCTCGGCGACGCCTCCACGAACGCGGCGAAGCGCTCGATGTACGCGATCGTCTCGGCGGACACGGCCACGACCCCGGCTTCCGTCATGATCCTGCGCCTACTCCGCGTCGGCGGTGTCGCCAGCGGTGTCACCGACGGCCCCGGCGGAGCCGCCAGCGTCGGCGTCCGCGTCGCCGTTCGCCTCGGCGACGGGCGCAGTGAAGTCGAGGGCGAACTCGGCGAGCAGCCGAGCACCGAAGCCGGTGGCCCCGGTCGAACGCCACAGCTCGTCCCGCTCGCTCTGCATGGTCGGGGCGATGTCGAGGTGCCCCCAGGGCAGGCCGTCGACGAACTCGTTGAGGAACAGGGCTGCCGTGATCGCGCCGGCGTACTGGCCGCCGATGTTCGACAGATCCGCGACGTCGCTCTTCAGCTGCTCCCGGTAGCGATGGTCGAGCGGCAGCCGCCAGATCCGCTCGTCCGTCGCGTCGGCGGCCTGCTGCAGCTGCGTCGCGACCTCATCGTGGTTCGCGAGCACGGCGGCGGTGCCGAGCCCGAGCGCGGCCATCGCGTTGCCCGTGAGCGTCGCGATGTCGACGATCGCGTCAGGGCGCCGCTCCTCCTCGGTCGCGAGGACGAGCCCGTCCGCCATCACCAGGCGGCCCTCGGCGTCGGTGTTCTTCACCTCGACGGTCGTGCCGCCGCGGATCGTGAGCACGTCGCCGACCTTCGTCGACGAGCCGGAGGGCATGTTGTCGGTGCACATCAGCCAGCCCGTCACGGCGGCCGTCGCCCCGAGCTCGCGCAGCGCCGTCATGGCGGCGAACACGGCGGCGGCGCCCATCATGTCGAACTTCATGCCCTGCATCGACCCGGCGGGCTTCAGGCTGATGCCGCCCGAGTCGAAGGTGATGCCCTTGCCGACGAGCGCCAGGTGCGGAGTCCCGGCGCCGGCGCCATCGCCGTCACCGGGCGCGCTGCCGGCGTCTGCGGGCGTGTAGCGGAGCTTGATCATGCGGGGCTCGTCGGTGCTGCCCGCGTTCACCCCGAGCAGGCCGCCGAGATCCAGCTCGGCGAGCTGCTCGCGGCCGAAGACCTCGACCTCTAGACCGTAATCCGGGCCGGTCCGCTCGGCGATCTCGGCGAACTTGGCCGCGGTGAGGTGGCGGGGCGGAGTATTGCCGAGGTCGCGGGCGAGCGCCGCGGTGCGAGCGAGGATCAG
>NZ_JBHSRW010000002.1:0-44143 GCF_042659205.1 Leucobacter soli | reverse complement strand
GGCACCGCCGTCGAGCCCGGCACCACGACCGCCGAGCACCGACCCGTCACCGCCGCCGACGCAGCCCCCGCCGCCCGCGCCACGCCCACCGAAGGAGTAGACGATGAGTAGCACGAACCACGACCGGCCCACTGCGGGCGAGCTCGTGCCGGTGAAGTTCTCCCGCCTCACCCGCCGCGGTGTCCTCCTCGGCCTGTCGCTGACCCAGCTCATCACGCTCGCCATCGGCGGAGCCACGCTCATCGGCGCGTTCTACACCGGTGGCGGGATGCTGCTCGCCTACACCGCCCCCATCTGGGTGCTCGCCGCCGCGCTGACGTGGATACCCATCGCAGGCCGGCCCATCGTGGAATGGCTGCCCATCGCCTGCTGGTGGCTGTGGCGTATCACCGGCGGGCAACTTCTGTACCGGCGCAGGATCGTTGTCCCGCGCCCCGTCGGAACCCTCGCCCTGCCCGGCGACATGGCCCGCCTGCGCGAGTACACCGAGCCCGACACCGGGGCAGGGATGATCCACGACCCCCACGCCGCCACGTTGACGGTGGTGTGCGAGGTCACCCATCCCGCGTTCGTGCTCCTCGATCCCGGCGAGCAGGAACGACGCGTCAGCTCCTGGGGCCGCGTGCTGGCCACGGTCTGCCTCTCCGGACGGATCGCCACTCTTCAGGTCTTGGAGCGGACCCTGCCGGACTCTGGCACCGGACTGGCCGAATGGTGGGCCACCCACGGCACCCCGGACGGATCGTGGGCGACCGACACCTACGCAGAACTCATCGACCGGGCTGGACCCGCTGGCGAACGCCACGCCACCACGCTCTCGCTGTCACTGGACATGAAGACCAGTGCCCGGCAGATCAGGACCGCCGGCGGCGGGATACGCGGTGCTGCCGCCGTGCTGCGGCAGGAGATGAACACCCTCGTCGCGGCGCTGCGCTCCGCCGACCTCTCGCCCTCGGGATGGTTGACGCCGGGGCAGATCGCGGTGATGCTGCGTTCCGCCTACGACCCCGCGATCGCCGCCACTCTGGAGCGGCACGGGCGGCTGGGCCAGTCCCTCGCGACCGCGGGGCCGGTTGCGGTCACCGAGACCTGGGGCAGGCTGCGCACCGACTCCGCTCACCATGCGGTGCTCTGGGTCAGCGAGTGGCCGCGGTCACTGGTGTATCCGGGGTTCCTGTCTCCGGTGCTGCTGTCGACCGGCATCCAACGATCGTTCTCGCTGATCTGCACCCCGATGCGATCCGACGCGGCTGCGCGCGACATCCGCAAGAAGAAGGTCGAGCACATCTCCGACCAGACCCAGCGCGCGAAGATCGGGCAAATCGAGGACGCCTCCCAGACCGCCGAGTACCACGACGTGCTTCAGCAAGAAGCCGACCTCACGGCCGGACACGGCATCCTCCGCTACACCGGCCTCATCGCAGTCTCCGCGCCCACCGTCGAGGAACTCGACGCCGCCGTCGCCGCGATTGAGCAGGCCGCGATTCAGGCGTCGTGTGAGACCCGGCTGCTCGTCGGCCAGCAAGCAGCCGCGTTCACAGCCGCCGCGCTTCCGCTCTGCCGTCGGATCTAAGTCAACCGCCACCGCCGCGGCGTGACCCGACCCTTGCTCCGGCAGTGGATCAGGCTCGCGCCTCGATGAACCGAAGCATCGAAACAGGAACCGGCGCGTCTGGGGTTCGTGGCAGATCGACCACGGGAAGCACCAGGGACACGTCTGCGAGGTCGTCGACCCCGAGTTCTAGCCAGTCCGTGCAGTCGGCATGTGGCAAAGCGCTCACCAGCTGGCGATCCGCGAGCAGCAAGCTGAACGGAGGGAAGTGAATCACGGCAGAGATTGTCGGTGTGGTGGTTGTCGTCCATTCATCGTCCCTTCCACCATCCCGCGACAGCTTTACGGCCAAGCCCTCGTGTGCTCCCTCAAGGACCGCCGCCGCTCCGTCCGGCGCGATCGCCGCCAAGAGCCGGATGCCCTCTGGCGCTGGGGCTGCGACTCCATGCCGCACGGCCCCGACCAGGTCAGGGTGTGAATCGATGAGTTTCGGAGTCAGCGCTGTCATGCCCGCGAGCGCGGAGCGGATGAATCGGCCCGGGCGAACCTCGTTGAGCTTTCCTTCAATATGAGTCCGCTCGCCCTTCCATTGGGAGTGGAGCAGGTTGCCTGCGAAGGTGTAGGCCCACCGAATGTACTCGTCATCCCAAGGGGATGTGGCTGCCCGGCAAGGTTCGCAATGCGCATACAGGCTGGCGCCACCGAGTCGTGGACGCCCGTGGGCAAGTCGGTTGCCTGCTGTCGTGCCGCCCCAAGAGAAGCTCCCATTGTTGAATGCAGCTCTCGGTGGCACGTGTGCCTTGGTGAGTCTTGCCCGGGCCCCGCACAGCGCGCACTTGCCGCTCTTTGCCCGCCCACCCGTCGGCCGGAAGCCTTCCTGCTCACTCATGCCTGCACTCGCGCAATCTCTAGGCGTCGATGGCGGAGTCTGCTGTGGCAAGTCCTTCAATCGCTGTCGGGGCCGAAACAGCGTGGGGCGTTCTTTCGGAGAGAGCCGCCGCCAGGCTGTCGATGTCCTCGTGCTCCGCGGCGTCGGGGAACATCCAATGCAGGTCGCGCTCCTCTGTGGCCACGTCGATAGTGGGTCGGACGCCCGCTCCGCGGTGCGAGCGACCGCGTACATTCCGCACGTCATCCAGGGAGTAGATCGGGCCGAGTTCGCCTCGCTTTAGGAGGTTCCCTGGGTTAGCGGTGACGATCCGTCGGTCAGTCACCGCTACGAACGTGCTCGACGCGAACTTCTCAACGATGGCACTGGCTCTTCCTGGCGCGAGCGCATCCCAGGTCGCATCAACCCTTCTGGCGAGAATGGCCGGCACGACGCCAGCGAAGTTGTGAGTTCCCATTTCGTATGGGAAGGCCACGCTGCGAAGCGTCTCGCCATCCTCAAGGAACCACCGAAGGATATGCAGATACGGATCGAGTTCAAGCCCTTCGGGTGCGCATACCGCCGCTGGTACTGCTGGCATCTCGACTGCTGGCTGGAGCATGTTGGCCAAAGGGTCGATCGCTTCGAGGAGCTGCCTGCAAGTGAGTTGAGAAGCCTTGGCGTCTTTTCGCTTCTTCGTGAGAGGCACGGTGGCGCGGCCGGGGAGTTCGGCGATGATCCGCAACTCGCGGACGAGCGACTCGGTCAGCGATCGGATTTCGGAGAGCGACTCGTCGATCTCGACGGGAGTGTTCCGGGCGATCCGGTCGAAGAGCTGCGCTTCGCTCTCGTCGTTGGTGCTTCGTGTTCTGGCGAGGGCGGCCCGGACAGCCTGGTACTCCGCGTGGGTCTTGAGTGAGCTGAGAAGCGCGTAGGTATCGAAGACGATTGCTTCGGCGTTGGATTCGAGGTACTGGCGGCGAGCGCGACCGTCCAACTTCCCGAGTTCCTGGACATGGCCTGCCACGTTCTTGCGGTATAGCTTCAATTGCTTGCGGATGTTGGGACCGCTGGGAGCGATGGGCTCCCAGACAGAGTCTGTGATGGCGTCGAGTTCGCGGGTCTCCTTGACTGCCTCATCGACGGACTCCGCCAGCCCTTCAAGCTCTGCCCATTGCTCGTTTCGGATGGCCTTGAGCGTCTGCGTCGTGAGCTGGATGTTGGAGCGGACGAGGCCGGAAATCTCGCCGAGCTGCATTTGGAGCGCGATCATGGCGACGGCCGGGCCGATAGCTGCGATCGCCGTGGCGGCCGTCATGGAGGCTGGGATGAATCGCGCCTGGGCGACCAGTTCACCGTTCTTGAAGATCGCCCCGAGCTTGGCGCCGTCCTTTGCTGCCATCTGACCGCCGCTCTTCAACAGAGACAGCGTCGCATCGTTGACGCGGAAGAGGCCTTGCGCGCTCGATACAGCCTCTGCGACGTTCCCGACGATCGTGCCTGCGTTGCCGAAGGAGCCGAGAGCGGTGGAGAGCTGAGCGCGGTCGAAGGACGGCACCATGTCAAGGCTGATGAGTTCAAGACCGTCGGGGACTTCGCCGAATACGACTGCGACGCCTGGCGTCACCTCGACGAGGGTCGTGGACGCTGCGAGCTCAAGCGCGTCGGACCTGACCTGACCATCCTCTGCGGTCTGCCTGCCAACGGCGTCATCATTACCGGACTCGTCGCGCGGGTCGTCCATGTGGCTCTCCTTCTCGCCGGTGACTGCCTCGTGCCTCCCTCCGACGCCTCCATCAAGTATGTCAGCCGCCTTCGACAGCGCCTGGGTCATCGCAGCACACCTCCTGGTCACACGACTTGCGAGGAGGCCGACCATGCCCACGTTCTTCGATTCGACTGCCGATGCCGCTGAGGCGTCCGAAGCCTTGCGCGGACTCACTCACGCGAGCCGGGGGTTCGATCAGCCAGCCGAGATGTATGGGGTTATCGGTGACCTGTCCTCGGGGATGCGGTCGCTGCGGCAGGCGCTCGACCAGATCGCTGATGTTCACGAGCGCAAGGCCGCGCACGCCTTCAACGACGCCGGCAGCCACGAGGCAGGAGTGCGGGACGCGCTCGCCACTGCGGAGGAGTTGCGTCAGGCCGCGAGTCTCGTCGACCGGGCGTATGACCGGCTCGCGGAGGGGTTCATCGCTGCGGGGCGGATCGCTTGGCATCCCGAGCCCGCCGTCGAGGAGGCCGCGCCGTCGCGGTGGGTCAGCGTGGTGTTCCTCCAGGGCGAAGAGGCCGACCGGCCATTGCGCATCCTCGGCGAGCTGGGCCATGTCGATGCGGTGGACTTCCTCGCGCAGTGGGACTACGGCGACGAGACCACGCAGGCCGCGCTGGAGAACGGATACGTCTACGACGAGCCCGGCGAGGGAACAAACGACCGGGTGGCGCTCTCGGGCGACTACGCGCTGGTCGTCAACCCGCACGTCGGCTACGTCTCGTTGCTGCGCCGCTACACCGAACCGGAGGCAGAGACCCAGGCCGCCGAACAGATCGAGCCCGAGCCGGTGCAGGGTGGGCCGGAACTGCTGGTGTCGTACTCGTCGCCGGGCGCCCCAGAGCGGGCCGACCTGCCCGCGCCGAAGCGAGACGGGTCGTGGTTCGAGCCGGCCAAGATCCCGGCGGTCAAGCAGGCGCGGGGGCTGGTGCGGTGACCGAGGATCGCGCGCGGCTGCACACTGCCGTTCTGGTGGCACCGTCGAAGGAGCGGCGCAAGCTCCGCAAGCAGCGCCGCAAGGCCGAGGCGAGGCTCCACGCCGAGCAGCACAGGACCGCGATCGCCGCCGCGAAGGCGAAGGCTGAGCAGGAGCGCGCCGAGCGCCGCGCGACGATCTACCTGCCGAAGGCGGGCGAGTCCGGTGCTGCGCGGCTGCGCACCCCAGGTCGGTTTCATCTGACGCGGCATCAGGACACGTCGGCGACACTGGCGGGCGCGTACCCGTTCGTCGCCGAGGGCGGTCTCGGCGCCGACGGCGTGTTCGTCGGCCAAGACCTCTACTCGGGCGGGAGCTTCGTCTACGACCCGTGGGTGCTCTACGCACGCGGCATCATCACCGCACCCAACGTGGTGCTGGCCGGGATCGTCGGCTCCGGCAAGTCATCGCTGGCCAAGTCCCTCTACACGCGGTCGCTACCGTTCGGGCGGCGCGTGTACGTTCCCGGCGATCCAAAGGGCGAACACACCGCCGTCGCCAACGCCGTCGGCGGACGCGCCATCGTCCTCGGCCACGGACTCAACACTCGCCTGAATCCACTCGACGAAGGCCACCGGCCCAGCGGACTCTCGGATGAGCAGTGGGCCTCGACCGTCGCTGCGCGACGCCGTGACCTGATCGGCGCCCTCGCGGAGACCGTGCTCGCGCGCGGCTTGTCGCCGTTGGAGCACACCGCGATCGACATCGCCCTGACTCAGACGGTGCGGGAGAACGACGTGCCGATCCTGCCGATGGTCGTTGATCGCATCCTCGCCCCGAGTGCGGATGCCGACGGCAGGTTGGCCGAGGACGGCAGGCTTGTCGGCCATGCGCTGCGCCGCCTCGTGGCCGGTGACCTGGCCGGGCTGTTCGATGGGCCTTCGACGGTCGCGTTCGATCCGTCGTTGCCGATGATCTCGCTCGATCTCTCGCGGGTCACCGAGAACTCGACGCTCATTTCGGTGTTGATGACGTGCTCGTCGGCGTGGATGGAGTCTGCGCTGCTCGACCCGAACGGTGGGCAGCGGTGGGTGATCTACGACGAGGCCTGGCGGCTCATGTCCCACCCGGCTCTGTTGCGGCGGATGGATGCGCACTGGCGACTCGCCAGGCACTACGGGATCGCGAACATGCTGATCTTCCACAAGCTCACCGACCTCGACAACGTGGGCGACCAGGGCTCCGCCATGCGCTCGCTGGCCAACTCACTGCTTGCGAACGCCGAGACGCGGATCGTGTACCGGCAGGAGTCCGACCAACTCGGACCGACCGCTACCGCTCTCGGCCTGACCGGCACCGAGCAGCAGCTCTTGCCAAACCTCGGCGTCGGACAAGGCCTATGGCGGATCAAGGCCAGAAGCTTCGTCTGCCAACACCAACTCCACCCCGACGAACTCGCACTATTCGACACCAGCAGCCGTGCAGCCGGAGGCCACCGATGAACCTCAATGGCCCACGCCGATCCACCACGACCGACGACGAGAACACGGCTCCCGTCGAGCTGCCGCATGTCCTCGTGACCGTCGCCGAAGACGGCACCCTCGCCGCGATGGTCGATGGGACACCGTTCGCGTCGCCGGACGGGAGCGCTTGGACGCGGGCGACGTTCGGGCCGCTCATGGATGCCATCACCAAGGACCGCACCATCGCGGTCCGGGTCGAAGTGCGCGAGAACGATGGCAGCGTCTTCACCGACATCCTCCGCACCCGCAAGCCCCGACGCGCAGCGGCACCGACCGAGAACCCGGTGCCGGAGACTCGTCGGAGCCGTCACGCCCGACGGATGCCGCGCTTGGCCGAGGTCACCGCGGGCGGGTTCGTCCCCGGCGAGGATGTCGCCGTCGCGACGATCGTCTCCCACACCGACGCCACCGGAACCGGCGAAACCCGGACGCTCATTGACCTCGACGACCTGCCGGACGGCACACACGAGGTGATCCTGTTCGGGCGCATCTCGGGCACGCTCGCGGTGCGGCGGCTGACATGAACCAGCGGCAAGCCGCGGGCATGGGCGACGAACTCACCAACGCCGCCCTCATTGGCCTGATCGGCATGTTCGGGATCGCTCTCGCCCTCCGCGCCGCTGGTAGCGTCGCCGCGTTCCTCACCGGCACACCGCAACCAGACGCCGGCGCAGCGGCGGGGCTCGCCGTACTGTTCAACCCCGGCGATCCAGCGACCGCACTCGGTGCCGACGGACTCAACCCGGTCGTCTACTGGCTTGTCAGCACGGCACTGCTCGGCGGACTCGCTGCCGGGATCGTCTGGGTGTGGATCGTGCTGCGCCGCCACACGCGGAAGACAGAGACCGACCCGCACCGACTGGCGGGGATCGCGACCAGCCACGAGGTCAAGACCGCCGCATCCGCGAAAGCACTGCTTCACCGCGCGGCCACGCTGCGGCCCTCCTTGGAGTCGCCAGCACCGCAGGATGTCGGCTACCTGCTCGGTGCCAGTCGTGGAACGAAGGTCTGGGCATCGGTCGAAGACTCGATCCTGCTGATCGGCCCGCCCCGCTCAGGCAAGGGCCTGCATGTCGTCATCAACGCGATCCTCGACGCACCCGGAGCGGTCGTCACCACCAGCACCAGGCCCGATAACCTCACCGCGACCCTCCGCGACCGACGCCGCAAGGGCGGGCCGGTCGCCGTGTTCGACCCCCAACACCTCGCCGAAGGCATCCCCGCCGGGCTGCGCTGGTCACCCATTCGCGGGTGCGACGATCCGCTGACCGCGATGATCCGCGCCAACGGCCTCGCCGCCGCCACAGGCCTCAGTGCTGGCGGGGTCGAGTCCGGCGGGTTCTGGGAGGGCAAGACCCGCACAGCACTCCAGAGCCTGCTGCACGCTGCCGCGCTCGACGGCCGCCAGCCGGCCGAGCTGTTCAGGTGGACTCTTGATCCCAGCGCGGCGTCGGAGGCCGTCGCGATCCTCAACTCGCACCCGAACGCCGCGATGGGCTGGGACGACTCGCTAGCCGCGATGATCGACGCCGACCCCAAGACCCGCGACAGCATCTGGCAAGGCGTCTCCCTCGCGCTCGCAGCCCTCGCCGACCCGCGCGTGCTCGATGCTGTCACGCCAGGACCGCACGAACACTTCGACCCCGAGACCTTCCTCACCGAACAAGGCACCCTTTACCTGCTCGCCACCGGTGCCGGAGCGGGAGCCTCCGCGTCGCTGGTCGCGGCGTTCGTCGAAGACCTCATCGAAACCGCCCGCCGACTCGCGGCACGCTCACCGGGAGCCCGGCTCGACCCGCCGCTGTTGCTCGCGCTCGACGAGATCGGAAACCTCGCGCCGCTGCCGTCACTGCCGACGCTCATGGCCGAAGGTGGCGGCACCGGGATCACGACCATGCCGGTCTTGCAGTCCCTCGCCCAGGCTCGCGACAGGTGGAGTGAGCATCAGGCCGGCGCGATCTGGGACGCCAGCATCGTCAAGATCATCCTCGGCGGCGCATCCAACAGCCGTGACCTCCAAGACCTCTCCACGCTCATCGGAGAGCGCGACGAGTACACCGACAGCGTGACCCTCGGCGACCACGGCACCCGCTCGAATCAGCGCTCGATCCGCCGCGTCCCGATCCTGCCGCCAGACCGCATCCGAACACTGCCGTTCGGCACCGGCATCACGATGCTGCGCTCTGCACCGCCCATCGTCACCGACCTACGCGCCTGGCCGACCCGCCCCGACGCAGCGCAGCTCCGCACTGACCGCGACGAACTCGAAGCGCTTCTGCGCCACCGCCCCGCCTCCTGACGACGCTTGGAAGCTCCAGTGCACCTGCCTGACAGAGCGACCCACACGCAGCTGGTCGCCCGAATCAGGAGGAGGCCATCATGGCCATTCACACCCAGGAATCGCTGTCAGGCTTCATCGCTTCGGAGCCGTTGCTCACCGAGACGGCAAAGGGAGACGCCAGGTTCTTCGCCCGTATCGGCAAGGAGCACTTCCGCCGCGAGGACGACGGCTCGTTCACGCAGACCGAGACGACCTACCACCACCTGGTGATGTTCGGGCGTTCCGCTGAGCACGCGCACGCGAACTTCGACCAGGGCGACAACTTCGTCGCCGAGGGCTACACGCGACCGGTCAACTACGAGCGCAACGGTCAGGCAATCGAGGGCGAAGAGTTCGTCGCCAAGAAGATCGGCCACGACGCCGCGCGAACCCGCTACCAGGTGGATCGCACGCCGCGCAATGGAGTCGGGCGGGACGCAGCAACGTACGAGCCGACGCAGCGAGCAGCGACCGCGGCGCACGCCCCGGTCAGCATGTGAGCTCGGGAGCTACAGCACCATGAACGATCAGCATGAGATGGATGAGCCGGACGTCTTCGACGGCCCGCCCCGCGTCACCAACTCGGACATGCCCGAACCGCCGCACCCCGTGAACTGGAACCTGCTGACGGCACACGAGCTGGAGCAGGAATGGCTCGCGCTGAACCGATGGGTTGACTGGCTGCGCCGCACCTACGGCCTCACCGTCGCGGTAGTGCCACCGTTCTGGCACCACCACCCGGAGATGGTCTGGGAGCTATCGGCACTGCACCTGCACTGGCTCGCGGCCTACGACCCCGATCAGAACGCATCCGCGCCGCTCGGCTGGCACCGCGACTTCGCCGACGCGCGCGAACGCCTTCGCTACTGGGTCACCGCCTGCGGCACCCGTGGCGACCGCGACCGACCGACCCGGCAAGCTGCATGGCCCGGTGAAGACTCAGCGCCCACCATCCAGGACTTCACCTTCACCGACCGCGACACCGAGTTCGTCGAGTTCGTCATCGCCCAAGTCCGCAAGCGCCAGGAGGCCGAAGACGAGTTCTACGCCAACCTGGCCGACGATGAAGCTCCGTAGAGCGATGAGCCGCTATGCCAAGAAGACCGACCGTCGCCCGTACGAGGAGCGGTCGTTTTCCGTCCGGGCCGTCCACCGCGAGCGCGCCGACCTGCACAAGCTCGCCGAGGTTCTCATCCGGCTGACGTTGCAGGAGACCGGCGAGAGCCGCGCGGCCCGTGAAGCCGTGCGGGTGCCCGACACCTACCAGGCGGCTCCCGATGGCCTGGCCGCCTCTGAAGCCGCCCGGTAGAATGAAACCTGCAAGCCTCGCGATGCGGGGTGTTGTGGCCTAAACCCCGCCGTTCGGCGGGCAACACGCACCGAGACCATCGGGTCTCGCCCTACAGCCTTCACCGGCTGCTCTCACGATCAACACCCCTCCCACCAACAGTGGGAGCGCGAGGGTCGAACCGCGTGAGAGTGAGCCCCCGATGACCACCATTGCCGACGATCCGGCAGCCAGCCTCATCGACCCGCCCAAGACTGCGGCTGCCGCCGTGTCCTACCTGCGAGTCTCGACCCGCGAGCAGGCAGAGAAGGGCGGCACCGACGAAGGCTTCTCGATCCCGGCCCAGCGCGAAGCGACCAGGCGCAAGGCCGAACAGCTCGGCGCCGGCATCGTCGAGGAGTTCGTGGACGCGGGAGCCTCAGCCAAGTCGTCCGACCGGCCCGAGCTGATGCGGATGATCCAGTACGTCAAGGCCAATAAGGTCGCGTACTGCATCGTTCACAAGGTCGACCGGCTCGCCCGCAACCGCGCCGACGATGTGAGCATCCACCTCGCACTCCAACAGTGCGGGGTGATGCTCGTGTCCGCGTCGGAGAACATCGACGAGACTCCTTCGGGGATGCTGCTGCACGGAATCATGTCCACCATCGCCGAGTTCTACTCCCGCAACCTCGCCACCGAGGTCGCCAAGGGCATGACGCAGAAGGCCATCGGTGGCGGCACGAACGGGCGCGCACCCATCGGGTATCTGAACGTCCGCAAGCGCGACGAGCTCGGGCGCGAAGTCCGCACCATCGAGCTCGATCCTGAGCGCGCACCGATGATCGAATGGGCGTTCAAGGCCTACGCCTCGGGCAACTGGAGCGTCAGCCAACTCCACGACGAACTCACCTCGCGGGGGCTGCGCAGTCTGCCCACGCCGAAGAGGCCGGCGAAGCCGCTGGCCGTGTCCACCATCCACCGCCTCCTGACCAACCCGTACTACAAGGGCGATGTCGTCTACCGAGGCACCCGCTACAAGGGCAACCACCCGGCGCTCGTGCCCGCCGAGGTCTGGTACCAGGTCCAGTCCGTGCTCACCGCGCACCAGTGCGCCGTCGAGGCAACCCAAGTCCACGGCCACTACCTCAAAGGCACCATCCACTGCGGCCAGTGCGGCTCCCGACTCATCGTCTCCAACGCGAAGAACCGCCACGGCAACGTCTACTGCTACTTCGTGTGCTCCGGCCGGCACTCCAAGCGCACCGACTGCACACGCCAGGCGATGCTCATCGAAGACGTCGAGAAACTCGTCGAGGACTACTACACCCGCGTCCAGATCACGCCCGCCCAGCAGGACGCGCTCGCGGGGATGCTCCACCACGAGTTCGACCGGCTCATGGCCGCCGAAACCGAGGAACTGGAACGCCTCACCACCAACCGCGACCGGCTCGAAAGCGAGCAGGACCGCCTCATGCAGGCGCACTACGCCGACGCGATTCCGCTCTCAGTGCTCAAGCGCGAACAGGACCGCATCGTCGCCGAACTCGACCAAGTGACCCGCCGCATCGACGCCCACTACGGCGACTACGCCGACGCCCGCTCCCACCTCGACGACGCGCTCGGTCTGCTCGCCAACTGCGCCGACATCTACACCCGGTGCGACGACACCAACCGGCGGCTGTGCAATCAGGCGTTCTTCACCAAGGTCTTCATCGACGAAGACAACGAGCTGCGCGTCGAGCACAACCGACCCTTCGAGATGCTCCTCGATCCACAGGTCAACGCCAACGCGCTGACCTGGGCCGCAGACGCACACAAGGCCCGAACCTCAACCAACGTTTCCGTTGGCAAGGGTTCGAGCCTTGTGCGTGCGGTGGATCTGAGGGGACTCGAACCCCTGACCCCCTGCATGCCATGCAGGTGCGCTACCAGCTGCGCCACAGACCCGGGAAGTCGGGCGAATGCTCACCCGACAACCCTTCTACTCTACACCATTTCAGGGTTGGTCACGCAAATCGGCGGCGTCCGCCGCGGCGTGCGCCGCCTGCAGAATCGGGGCCACGTCGATGAGCGGGCAGTCCTTCCAGAGGCGCTCCAGCTGGTAGAACTCTCGCTCCTCCTGGTGGAACACGTGCACGATCAGATCGCCGAAGTCGAGCAGAACCCAGCGCCCGCTCTCGCGCCCCTCACGACGAATGGTGCGCACGCCCGCAGCGTTCAGTCCGTCCTCGACAGCGTCGGAGATGGCCTGCACGTTGCGCTCGACGCCACCGCTCAGAACGAGGAACGCATCCGCGAGCGGGAACAGGTCCCCCACCCGAATCGCGATCGGGGCCGTCGCACCTTTGGCGTCCGCCTGGCGCACGGCGATCTCCAGCTGATCCGACAACGGCAGCGGCACGGTCTCCCCGGTCATCCGAACATCCCCGAACTCGCGCCCCAGATCAACAGGGCGCCGACCGCGACCACGAGGCCGCCACCGGTGACGATGAGGACCAGCGGAAGCTTGCTCTTCTCCTTGGTCTCCTGCTCGACCGCAGCCGACTGCGAGGTGCTCACCGCGCTCACCGCCCGTGATGCGGAGACCGGCAGGATCGGATTGCTCGTCGCCGGCAGGGCGTCGAACCCCATCTCCTCGAGATGATCGGCCTCGACGTCGCTCACCGGCACATGTCCACCGGTCTCGCCGACCGACTTCGGCAGCGAGATCGATCCGGTCACGAACAGCTCTCCGGTTCCGCCGAGCGGACCGCTGAGGTCGCCGGTGTCGGGAAGATTGGGCAGGATCAGTGCCGAGGCATTCGTCGTGGTGGTGGCGCTCTCCTGTGCCACCGCCCGCGAGATCAGCTCATCGAAATCGCCGTTCTCCTCCGGGGAGCCGGCGGGGCTCGAAGAACCGACCGTGCGCACCGTCGGATCGTCGAACACGGACACCTGGTCGTCGAGCGGCGTGATGTCGGGGAAGGAATAGGCCGGCGCTGATTCCTCCGCGGCGGGCTCCTCAGCGGGCGCTGACCTCGGATCCGGAGCGGACTCGACGACTGCATCCGCATCTCGAGCATCACGAGGCTCGGAGGCATCCGCGGTAGCAGGGGCAGCGTCCGCCGCCGCTTCGACGACGGCATCGGCCCCACTGGCACCGGACTCACCGGCGGACTCGACGTCCAGCTCGCGAAGATCCTCGAGCGAGAACGGCTGCGTGGCTTCCAGGGGCTCGTCGACGAACTCATCCGCAGGCAGCGGGTCGACCACCGGAGACGTCGGCTCCTCGCCACCCTCCTCGACCGTGTCCTCGCCCGCATCCGATTCGAGCTCCCCGCCCGCAGCGTCCGCAGACCGGTCCACCGCGTCGTCGGCGACCGTATCGGTCTCCAGCGGCGTCGCTTCCTGCGTTGCCTCCGGCTCCTCATCGGGCTCTGGATCCGCAACCGACTCCGGTTCGGCAACCGCCTCCGGCTCCGCATCGGCCTCCGGGACCGCGTCTACTGCCGGCTCAGCCGCAGATTCCTGCTCGCTCGCCGCCGCCTCCGCGGCCCGAGCGCGCTCGGCGAGTGCCTGCTCTCGCAACGCGCGCAGTTCACGACGTGTGCGCGGCCGCCCATCCTCGTCGAGTGGATCGATCTCGATGTCGTCGACTTCGAGGGCCTCGGGCGCGCTCCCCTCCGGGGACGCCGTCTCGCGCACCTGCTCGGCGGCGGCCTCAACCGTCGGGACCGCGCCGGTTGCCACCATCTCGAGCAGCCGCCGCTCGCGTCGTGTGAGCGGACGATCCTGTTCGAGTTCACTCATGCGTCGTCTTCACTTCCGTCGGCGTACAGGTCATGCTTGGCGATGTACTGCACCACCCCGTCCGGCACCAGGTACCACACGGGGTAACCGCGAGCGACGCGACTGCGGCAGTCCGTCGATGAGATCGCCAGAGCGGGAACTTCCAACAAGCTTACGTGCTCGCCGGACAATCCCGAAAGCGAGAGTTCATGCCCCGGCCGTGAGACGGCGATGAAGTGAGCCAGATCCCAGATCTCCTCGACGTCCTTCCATCCGAAGATCTGAGCGACGGCGTCGGCGCCGGAGATGAAGAAGAGGTCGGCATCGGGCATGTGAGCCCGCAGGTCGCGCAGCGTGTCCACCGTGTAGGTGAGGCCCTCGCGGTCGATGTCCACCCGGCTGACCCGGAAGCGGGGGTTCGAGGCCGTGGCGATCACCGTCATCAGATACCGATGCTCGCTGTCGCTGACGTTGCTCTTCTGCCAGGGTCGGCCCGTGGGCACGAAGAGCACCTCGTCGAGGTCGAAGCTCTGAGCAACCTCGCTCGCGGCTACCAGGTGGCCGTGATGGATCGGATCGAATGTGCCGCCCATCACACCGACCCGACGTCTGCGGGTGGTCGTCATGGGGTCAGTGACGCGGCGCGTCTTCACCGTGCTCGCGCGCGTACGCCTCGGCCTTCTCGGCATGGCGGTTGGCGACATCGCGGAACGAGAACGTCACTCCGGCGAGCACCACGAACAGGGCGAGCACGATGGCGCCGAAGACGGGCGCAGGGAAGATCAGCTCGTTGACGACGTGGCTGCCCTCTTCCGAGGCGAGAACAGCAGTGGCGAAAACAGACATCAGTACTCCGGCATCCTTACGGTGAACGAACGGTCTCAGTCTAGCGGTATCCCGGGGCGGAACGGCGCCGCCCCGGCCGGTGTCAGCGGATCTGCCCGCTGCCGCGCACGAGCCACTTGGTGCTGGTGAGCTCGGCCAGGCCCATGGGACCGCGCGCGTGGAGCTTCTGCGTCGAGATGCCGACCTCGGCGCCGAAGCCGAACTCCCCGCCATCGGTGAACCGGGTGGACGCGTTGACCATCACCACGGCGGAGTCGACCTCGGCGAGGAAGCGCTGCGCGTTGTCGTAGTTCTCCGTCACGATCGACTCGGTATGCCGGGTGGAGAAGCGTTCGATATGCGCGAGGGCCTCGTCGAGGGAGTCGACGACTTTCACGCCCATCTCGAGCGCGAGGTGCTCGGTGGCCCAGGTCTCATCATCCGCGGCGAGGATGCCCTCCGCGAGTTCACGAGTCCGCTCGTCGCCGTGGAGGAGGACGCCGGCGTCGATCAGGTCCGCCGCCAGCCGCGGCAGGAGGCGGTCGGCGCACTCCCGGTGCACGAGCAGCGTCTCGGCGGCGTTGCAGACGCTCGGGCGATGCGTCTTCGCGTTCCGAACGATCGCGGCGGCCTTCTCCTCATCGGCGCTGGCGTCGACGAAGACGTGCACGATGCCGGATCCCGTCTCTATGACCGGAACCGTCGATTCCCGCACCACCGTGGAGATGAGGTTGGCGGACCCGCGAGGGATCAGCACGTCGATGTAGCCTCGGGCGCGCATCAGGCGATTCGCGCCGTCGCGGCCGAACTCGTCGATCGTCTGCACCGCCTCGCCGTCGAGGCCGACGCCGGTGACCGCCCGCTGGATCAACTGGACGAGCACCCGGTTCGACTGCTCGGCTGCGGTCCCCCCGCGCAGGACGACCCCGTTCCCGCTCTTGAGCGCGAGCGAGGCGATATCCACGGTGACATTGGGACGCGCCTCGTAGATGGCGCCGATCACGCCGAAGGGCACCCGTACCTGGGTGATCTGCATGCCGTTCGCCATCGTGCTGCCACGGACCACCTCGCCGATCGGATCGGCGAGCGAGATGACGTCTCGCACGGCGGCGGCGAGCCCGCGCAGGCGAGAATCGTCGAGGAGCAGACGGTCGAGGAGGCCTTCCTCGAGACCGGATTCCCGCCCCCGCTCCAGGTCGAGGCGGTTCGCCTCGACCACCTGCGGGATCCCGGCCTCGATCGCGTCGGCGATCGCGGCCAGCGCCGCGTTCTTCTGACCGGTGGTCGCGGTCGCGAGGCCCCGTGCGGCGGTGCGCGCACGCTCGAGACGATCGGTGAAGGCGTCGGTACTCATACCTTCCAGCCTAGGGTATGCCGCAGTGTCCGACGGCGAGGACCTGCCCTAGTGAGCGCCTGCAGCGGCCTCGAACACCGTGCCGTGCGCCTCCCCGTCGAGCAGCTCGGCGAACAGTCGCGTCTCGGTCAGCAGGACCTCTGTGCCGGCTTCCGCCGCGAGCCGAGCCGCCTGGACCTTGGTGGCGGCCCCTCCGGTCCCCCAGCCCGATTGCGTCGCACCGATCTCGACTCCGGCGAGCTCGTCCCCGAAGGGCACGCGAGCGATGCGGGTCGCACCGGCGACGTTCGGCGGCGCGGTGTAGAGCGCATCGACGTCGGAGAGGAGGACCAGGTGATCCGCACCGACCAGCCGCGCGACGAGCGCTGCCAGCCGATCGTTGTCGCCGAATCGGATCTCGTGAGTGGCGACCGTGTCGTTCTCGTTGATGATCGGCAGGATCCCGAGCTGCAGCAGACGGACGATCGCGCGCTTCGCATTGTCCCGGTGGGTCGGGTTCTCCATGTCGTTCGCGGTCAGGAGGACCTGGCCGGCGATGATGTCGTGCACGCTCAGCGCGCGCTGGTACCGGCCGACGAGGATGTTCTGCCCGACTGCGGCCGCGGCCTGCTGCGTCGCGAGATCGTCGGGGCGGACGTCGAGACGCATGAACGGCACGCCGGTGGCGATCGCTCCGCTCGAGACGAGGATGACCTCGCCGCCGGTGCGGTGGAGCCTGGCGAGGGAGTCGACGAGGCTCGGAATCTGCGCGGCGTTGTCGCCGCTCACCGAAGAGGATCCGACCTTCACGACGACGCGCTTGCCTGCGAACCTGGGGGGCTGCGACTCGGTCACGACTCCTCCCGCCACAGGCCGGCCTTGCGCTCCCGATCCAGTTCGGCCCGGGCCTCGGCCTTCGCATCCATCCGCTCGTGGTACTCCTCGCGTCGCTCCTTGCTCGTGCGGCGGCCCGATTGATCGACGCGCTGATCCGATCCGCGCGCACCCATCTGCACCTCGGCGGCGCTCGTCATGGTCGGCTCCCAGTCGAAGACCACACCGGCGCCCGGTCCGATGACGACCGTCGCTCCGGCGGTCGCCCCGGCCTTCACGAGCGCGTCGTCGATGCCGATCTTCTGCAGGCGGTCCGCGAGGTAGCCCACGGCCTCGTCGTTGGCGAAGTCCGTCTGCTCCACCCACCGTTCGGGCTTCTCTCCGAGCACCCGGTACACGGTGCCGTAGGTGCCGCCCTCTGCGAGGATGCGAAACCCGCCGTCGTCGACGGCGCGCGGACGCAGGACGACGCGCGGGCGGTCCTCGGCCTCGGCGACGGTCTGCGCGCGATGGGTCTCGACGAGTTCTGCGAGTGCGAAGCTCAGCTCGCGCAGCCCCGCGTGCGAGACCGTCGAGATCTCGAAGACCCGGAAACCCATGGCCTCGAGCTCGGGGCGCACGAAGGCCGCGAGCTCGGCCGCCTCGGGCACGTCGATCTTGTTCAGAGCGATCAGCTGGGGGCGCTCCAGCAGCGGGAGCTGGCCCTCCGGCACGGGGTAGGCGGCGAGCTCCCGGCGGATCACCTCGAGGTCGGTGAGCGGATCCCGCCCGGGCTCGAGCGTGGCGCAGTCGAGCACGTGCAGCAGCGCGCTGCAGCGCTCCACGTGACGCAGGAAGTCGAGGCCGAGCCCCTTGCCCTCGCTCGCGCCCTCGATCAGACCGGGTACGTCGGCGACCGTGAAGCGGTGGTCGGCGACCTGCACCACGCCGAGGTTCGGCTGCAGCGTGGTGAACGGGTAGTCGGCGATCTTGGGACGCGCGGCGCTGAGCGCGGCGATGAGACTCGACTTGCCGGCCGACGGGTAGCCGACGAGCGCGACATCGGCGATCGTCTTGAGCTCCAGGGTCACCGATCCCGACCAGCCCTCGGTGCCGAGCAGGGCGAAGCCAGGGGCCTTGCGCTTGGTGCTCGCCAGAGCCGCGTTGCCGAGCCCGCCGAGCCCTCCCTTGGCAGCGACGAAGCGGGTGCCCGGCTCGGTCAGGTCGATCAGGGTCTCCCCCAGGGCATCCTTCACCACGGTGCCGATGGGGACGCTCAGGAGCATCTCCTCGCCGTTCGTCCCGGCACGGAAGTCGCCCATGCCGAAGCCGCCGTTCTCGGCATTGCGATGCGGCCGACGGTGGAAGTCGAGGAGCGTCGTGACCTGGGGATCCGCCAGAAGCACGATGTCACCGCCGTGGCCGCCGTTCCCGCCGTCAGGGCCCGCCAGGGGCTTGAACTTCTCGCGTTTGACCGAGACGCAGCCATTGCCGCCCCGACCCGCCTGGAGGTGCACTTGCACCTGGTCGACGAAGGTCACCATGCTCGGTCCTGCTCCTCTATCCGTCCCTGTTCGCCGAAACTTCCCCGTATACGGCAAAAGGCGAGCCGAAGCCCGCCTCGCCGTCGCATGCCGTATCAGGCAGCGGCCACCACGTTGACGACCTTGCGGCCGCCCTTCGCGCCGAACTCCACCGCGCCGGCGGCGAGAGCGAACAGCGTGTCATCGCCACCGCGTCCCACGTTCGCGCCCGGGTGGAAATGCGTCCCGCGCTGGCGGACGAGGATCTCGCCCGCGTTGACCTGCTGACCGCCGAAGCGCTTCACGCCGAGGCGCTGAGCGTTCGAGTCACGACCGTTGCGAGTCGAGCTCGCACCCTTCTTGTGTGCCATCTGAGTGTCTCCTTCGGCGGGGTTACTTGATGCCGGTGATCTTGAGCCGGGTCAGGTCCTGACGGTGGCCCTGACGGCTCTTGTAGCCGGTCTTGTTCTTGTAGCGCTGGATCACGATCTTCGGGCCGCGCAGGTCGTCGAGCACCTCTGCCGTGACCTTGACCTTGGCGAGAGCCGCCGCATCGGTGGTGACCGTGTCACCGTCGACGAGCAGCACCGCCGGCAGCTCGAGCTTGCCCTTGGCGTCGCCCGACACGCGGTTCACCGTGATGATCGACCCGACCTCGACCTTCTCCTGCCGGCCGCTAGTGCGCACTACTGCGTAAACCACGTTTCTACCTTTTCCTCGTGAACGATCTTCGATTCACGCGACTCGCATCTGCATGCGATCTGCCGCGTACGATTCCGGCCGGGTCCGAGAGACCCGGCGACTGCCGCCCGAAAATGGGTGGCACCAGCGATCAACTTTATCGTACTCGCCTACGCGAGTCAAACGTCCGCACTGGCGTGTCAGGCCTCTCCCTCGCCCGGCACGACCGCCTCGACCGTCGTCGCCGCCGAGCTCGCTCGACGACCCGCGCGCCGCTTCCTACCCGGCTCGGGCGCCGAAGGCAGTGCGTCGAGCACCGAGCCGAGCAGATCCTCGGTCGATCGCGCCTGCTCGGGCGCGGGCGACTTCGTCTCGTGCGGCTCCAGCGCTTCGAGCGCCTCGCGCACATCGGTGTCGACCCGCCCCTGACGGCGCTTCCGCGAGGCGGCATTCTCCGACCTCTTCGGGGCCGCCTCAGGCGCCGGCTCGCTCGTGTGCTCCTCAGGCCGCGCGATCGCATGATCCGCGGCTCCCGGGATCGTGCTCGCCGCGATCTTCGCCATGGCCGAGCGGGATTCGTCGGTGAGCGCGTGGGTCTGGCCGTTCGACGACGCGGGCTGGCTCTGCGACGATCCGCCGCCCTTGCGCTTGCTCCGCGATCCGTTCCCCTCGGAACGATGCTTCGCCACCGGCTCGTGATGGACAATGAGACCGCGCCCGGCGCAGACGTCGCACGGCTCGCTGAAGGATTCCAGGAGACCGAGCCCCAGCTTCTTCCGGGTCATCTGCACCAGGCCGAGCGAGGTCACCTCGGCGACCTGATGCTTGGTGCGGTCCCGGCTGAGGCACTCCACCAGCCGACGGAGCACGAGGTCGCGATTGGACTCGAGCACCATGTCGATGAAGTCGACGACGATGATGCCGCCGATATCGCGCAGACGCAGCTGTCGCACGATCTCCTCGGCGGCCTCGAGGTTGTTCTTGGTGACCGTCTCCTCGAGGTTGCCCCCCGAACCGACGAACTTGCCCGTGTTCACGTCGACGACGGTCATGGCCTCGGTGCGATCGATCACGAGGGACCCACCGGAGGGCAGCCAGACCTTGCGGTCGAGCGCCTTCACGATCTGCTCGTTCACCCGGTACTCGTCGAAGATGTCCCGGTCGGCGTCGTAGCGGGATACCCGCTCGAGCAGCTCGGGAGCCACCTGCGCGAGGTAGCCCTCGATCACCTGATAGGTGTCCTCGCCCGCGATCACGAGCTTGTGGAAATCCTCGTTGAAGACGTCGCGGACGATCTTGATGAGCATGTCGGGCTCGGAGTGCAGCAGCACCGGACCTCCGCCCTGGGCGACGCGCTTCTGGATCGACTCCCACTGCTTGGTCAGTCGCTGCACGTCGTGCGTCAGCTGCTCCTCGGTCGCGCCCTCTGCAGCGGTGCGCACGATCACGCCCGCGCCGCTCGGCAGCACCTCCTTGAGGATCTTCTTGAGGCGCGCGCGCTCCGTGTCGGGCAGCTTGCGGGAGATCCCGTTCATCGCGCCGCCCGGCACGTACACCAGGAAGCGTCCCGGCAGCGAGATCTGACTCGTCAGGCGTGCGCCCTTGTGCCCGACCGGATCCTTCGTGACCTGCACGAGCACCTGATCGCCCGGCTTGAGCGCGTTCTCGATCTTCCGCGCGTTGCCGGTGCCCTCGAACTCGGACCAGTCGACCTCACCCGAGTAGAGGACCGCGTTACGGCCACGACCGATGTCGACGAACGCCGCCTCCATGCTCGGCAGGACGTTCTGAACCCGACCCAAGTAGACGTTGCCGATCATCGACGATTCCGACGACCGCGCCACGTAGTGCTCGACGAGGACCTTGTCCTCGAGCACCCCGATCTGGATCCGGTCAGCGGTCGTGCGCACGACCATCTCGCGGTCGACGGCTTCACGACGGGCCAGGAACTCGGATTCGGTGATCACCAGTCGGCGACGGCGGCCCGCATCCCGCCCTTCGCGACGGCGCTGCTTCTTCGCTTCGAGCCGGGTCGAGCCCTTCACCTTCTGCGGCTCGGTGATCGGTTGCGGCTCGCGCTGCCGGCTCCGCTGCTCCCCGTCTTCGTCCGAGCCGTTACGACGGCGGCCTCGGCGACGGTTCGAGGTGCCCTCCCGCTCCTCGCGCTCATCGTCCTCGGGCGTGAAGCGCTGATCCAGCATCTCGTCGAGCTGACGGAGCGCGCTCCCGCTGCGTCGCTGACGCGGCGGGAGCGGCGGGACGTCGGGAGCGAGGAAGACGAGGCGCGAGGTGGCGCGGAATCGCTCCTCGGGGCTCATCTCTGCGAGCGAGATCACGAGCGGGCGGCCATCCGCGCCGACCGGTGCCTGCGGTTCGCCCGGATCGGAGGACGCGGACTCGGGCTCGACCTCAGCCAAGTTCTCTGATGCGGTGGACTCGACCGCCAGCGGTGCATCCTCGGTCTCGGTTTCAACCTCGACCTCGGTTGCGACCTCGGTCCCGGAGACGGGGGCTTCGGCCGAGGGCCCGGCCTCGGCCGGCTCGGTCTCGGCGAGGGTCGCCTCAGCGGGTATCGGGTCGCCCGGCTCTTCCGACTCCGGTGTGTCCGCCGGGATCTCCGCAGGCGCCTCCGCGAGGTCGGGCTCCGGGGTCTCGATCGCCTGACCCGCCTCGGTTCCGTTCACCGCCTCGGTGCTATCCGCGTCCGCTGCTTCGTATGCTGATTCATCATTCACCATCGCTGGTGCGCTCCTCTTGCCCCGAGCGGTCACCCGACCTCGGGAAATTCTCACTGCGGCGTCGCCGCAAAACCTTCTGCTCGCGTCGCTGGTGCCACGCGCCCGGCCCATCATGGAGCCGCTGGCCGCGATGCTCGCGACCGAAAGACTGTTCCGCATCGGATACGCGTTGGCGCTCGATGCTGGTATCCATTATGGCACGCTCGGCGGGCGAACACGCAGATCACCCGGCTAGGATCGCCGCATGACCTCTCTCGCCGCCGCTCCATCCGCTCGCAGCCGGAGAGCCTACGCGGTCTTCTCCATCGTGCTGGGCGCGATCGGCTGGTTCGCGTCGTTCGAACTCATCACCGAGTACATCAAGAAGCTGAAGAACCCGGACTACGTTCCGAACTGCTCCGTCAGCATCCTCGTCACCTGCGGCCCGAACATGGACTCTGCGCAGGGCTCGCTCCTCGGGTTCAGCAATACGATCCTCGGCGTCGCCGCCTTCGTCGCTCCGATCGCGGTCGGTGTCGCACTGCTCGCAGGAGCCCGCTTCGCCCCCTGGTTCTGGGGTCTCTACCAGGTCGGCTTGCTCGCCGGATTCGTGTTCGTGTGCTGGCTGCAGTACCAGAGCATCTTCGTGCTCGGCACCCTCTGCCCGTGGTGCATGGTGGTGTGGGCCGTCATGATCCCCCTCTGGTGGAGCGGTCTCGCGCGCCCGTTCGCATCCGGAGGAATCCCGCTCGGCCCGAACGCTCGAAGGCTCGCTCAGACCCTGTACAGCTGGGTATGGGTCGTGGTACTCGTCAACTACCTGGTGGTCGCGGCCATCGCGCAGATGCAGCTGAACTGGTTCGCCGAGTTCGCGCGCTGAGTCGGCGAACGGATACGTCCGCGGGCCTCGTCTCCGGCCCGGCTGTCATCCGTTCAGCGTCCGCCAGAGCGCGTCCACCTGCTGGAGCGTCTGCTCCTTGCTCCCGGAGGTATCGATGAGCACGCCGGCGGCAGCGCGCCGCTCGTCGTCGTCGGCCTGGCTGGCGATCCGGCGCGCCGCCTCCTCCTCGCTCAGTCCCCGGAGTTCGACCAGTCTTCGCTCCCGCTTCTCAGCCGGCGCATCCGCGATCACGATGAGATCCCACCTCACCGTCCCGTCGCTGTGGGCGCCCGTCTCGACGAGCAGCGGGATCTCGTACACGACGATGGCTGCGGGATCCGCTGCCTCCGCCGCCGCGATCCGCTCCTGCGCGAGCTCCCGCACCGCGGGGTGCACGATGCCGTTCAGTTCGGCGAGTGCGTCGGGATTCGCGAACACGAGGCTGCCGAGCGCCTCGCGATCGAGCGCCCCGTCCGCGGCGATCACGTGCTCGCCGAACGCGGAACGGATGCGCTCGAGTGCGGGAGCACCCGGCTGCACGACGTCCCGGGCGAGTTGATCCGCATCGATCCGAACGGCTCCGAGCTCCTCGAGCCGTCGCCCGATCGTGGACTTTCCCGAGGCGATCCCGCCGCTCAAACCGATCAGCTTCATGCTGCCACTGTAGCGAGGCGACTGGTACGACTCCGCCCGCAGCACCTCGGATTCTAGACTGGGAGCATGATCGAGGTCATCACCGGTCTGGTGCTCGCGAGCGCAGCCGGCCTGAACGCGTACATCCCCCTGCTCGGGCTCGGCCTGCTCTCCCGCTTCACCGATCTCGTGCAGCTGCCCGAGAACTGGATCTGGCTCGAGAACGAGTGGACGCTCGGCATCATCGGGGTGCTGCTGGTCGTAGAGGTGATCGTCGACAAGGTACCGGCGCTGGACACGGTGAACGACGTGCTCCAAACCGTCGTGCGTCCGGCGTCCGGCGGGCTGGTGTTCTCCGCGGGCGCATCGAGCGACACCGTCGCGGTGACCGATCCCGCGGCGTTCGCCGACTCCGCGCAGTTCTGGCCGTTCGTGCTCGGCATCGTCGTCGCGCTGCTCCCCCACCTGCTCAAGATGATCGCTCGGCCGTTGCTGAACCTGGTGAGCGCCGGCTTCGGCGCCGCCGTGGCGAGCACGCTCGAGGACATCGGCGCGGTGGTCTTGACGATCCTCGCGGTCGTCGTCCCCGTGCTCGCACTGATCGCCGTGGTCGTGACGATCCTGCTGCTGGTGCGGCGTCTGCGCCGCGCGCTGCGCGTCCGCCGGGAGCAGCGGGCGGCCGGCGGATCGCCGGTGTCGGCCTGAGCCGACGGGTTCGACGGGACGGATCCGCAGACCTGCTCCGCGAAACGTGTCTGCGAGCGACTTCAAGAAACGCGACAGGCTCCGCACCCGAGGGGATGCGGAGCCTGTCGCGTTTACCGGAGGCTACCGGGCTCAGTTGCCCTCGAGCTGCGCCTTCAGCGCGGCAAGCGCCTCATCGTCGGCCAGCGCACCGGTCGACGACGAGTCGCTCGAGAAGCTCGACGGAGCGGCGGCGGAACCGGCGGCGGGGAGCTCGGCCTGCGCGGCGATGGCCTCGCCGACCTGCTTCTTGTGAGCCTCCCAGCGCTCCTGCGCTGCTGCGTACTCCTGCTCCCAGGCCTCGCGCTGGGTCTCGAAGCCTTCCTTCCACTCCTGGGTCTCGGGATCGAAGCCCTCGGGGTACTTGTACTCGCCGTTCTCGTCGTACTCGGCGGTCATGCCGTACAGCGCCGGATCGAACTCGGTGCCCTCGGGGTCGACGCCGTCGTTCGCCTGCTTGAGGCTGAGCGAGATCCGACGACGATCGAGATCGATGTCGATGATCTTGACGAAGACCTCCTGGCCGGCGGAGACGACCTGCTCGGCGAGTTCGACGTGCTGGCCCGAAAGCTCGGAGATGTGCACGAGGCCCTCGATGCCGTCGGCCACGCGGACGAACGCGCCGAAGGGCACGAGCTTGGTGACGACGCCCGGGGCGATCTGGCCGATCGCATGGGTGCGGGCGAAGACCTGCCACGGGTCTTCCTGCGTCGCCTTCAGCGACAGCGAGACGCGCTCGCGGTCCAGCTCGACCGACAGCACCTCGACGGTGACCTCCTGGCCGACCTCGACGACGTCGGAGGCGTGGTCGATGTGCTTCCACGACAGCTCGGAGACGTGCACGAGGCCGTCGACGCCGCCGAGGTCGACGAACGCGCCGAAGTTGACGATCGACGAGATGACGCCCTTGCGAACCTGACCCGGCTTGAGCTCGGCGAGGAACGACGAGCGGCTGGCCGACTGCGTCTCCTCGAGCAGAGCACGGCGCGAGAGCACCACGTTGTTGCGGTTCTTGTCGAGCTCGAGGATCTTGGCCTCGATCTCCTGGCCCAGGTACGGGGTGAGGTCGCGCACGCGGCGCAGCTCGATCAGCGACGCGGGCAGGAAGCCGCGCAGGCCGATGTCGACGATCAGGCCGCCCTTGACGACCTCGATGACGGTGCCGGTGACGACGCCCTCGGTCTCCTTGATCCGCTCCACGTCGCCCCACGCGCGCTCGTACTGCGCACGCTTCTTCGACAGGATCAGACGGCCTTCCTTGTCCTCCTTCTGGAGCACGAGCGCCTCGACGGGATCGCCGACCTGAACGACCTCGTCGGGGTTCACGTCGTGCTTGATGGACAGCTCGCGCGAGGGGATGACGCCCTCGGTCTTGTACCCGACGTCGAGGAGCACCTCGTCGCGGTCGATCTTCACCACGGTGCCCTCGATGAGGTCGCCGTCGTTGAAGAACTTCAGAGTCTTCTCGACCGCGGCAAGGAAGTCTTCGGCCGAGCCGATGTCGTTGATAGCGACCTGCTTGCTTGCCTTTTCGGTCGTTGCGTTCGTCATGTAATTGGTCTCCAGAATGGACAGGGAATCAAGGCGGATCGTACGATATTCCGAGCAGCCGATCGGCGGCCGGGCGTGCGACTCGCACGTGGACATGGTTGAGTCGTCACAGAAGTGACCCTTTACCCTACCGTCTTTCTCGACCGGTCGTCAATGCGTCGTGCGGCCGCTCAGGTCAGTGCGCCGCAGCGTTCCAGTTCGCCCCGTGCCCGACCTGCACGTCGAGCGGCACCAGGAGTTCGGCGGCGCCGGCCATCTCCTCCCGCACGATCGTCTCGAGCGCGTCCCATTCGCCCTCGGCGACCTCGAACATGAGCTCGTCGTGGATCTGCAGCAGCATGCGCGACGCCATCGACCCCGCGCGCATGCGCAGCTCGACCTGCACCATCGCCCGTTTGATGATGTCGGCGGCGGATCCTTGGATCGGCGAGTTCAGCGCCGCGCGCTCCGCGTTCTCGCGCAGTACTCGGTTGGGGCTCGCCAGGTCGGGGAACGGCCGGCGGCGCCCGAAGATCGTCTCGGTGTAGCCGTCGATCTTCGCCTGCTCGACCACGGATCGCAGGTAGTCGCGCACGCCGCCGAATCGCTCGAAGTAGTCGAGCATCAGCTGTTTCGCCTCGGCGCCGGTGATCCCGAGCTGCTTCGCCAGGCCGAACGCCGATAGCCCGTAGGCGAGGCCGTACGACATCGCCTTGACCTTGGCGCGCATCTCGCTCGTGACCTCGGCGGGCTCCACGCCGAAGATGCGCGAACCCACGAAACGGTGCAGGTCCTCGCCCGCGTTGAACGCCGCGATGAGGCCGGCGTCGCCGGAGAGATGCGCCATGATCCGCATCTCGATCTGCGAGTAGTCGGCCGTCATCAGCGTTTCGAACTCGCCCGAGTGTATGAAGCCCTCCCGGATGCGCCGGCCCTCCTCGGTGCGCACGGGGATGTTCTGCAGGTTCGGATCGGTCGAGGCGAGACGGCCCGTGCTCGCACCGATCTGCACGAGCGTGGTGTGGATCCGCCCGTCGGGCTGCACAGCCTTGATCAGTGTTTCGATTATCTGCCGCAGCTTGTTCGCGTCGCGGTGCGCGAGCAGCGCGTCGAGGAACGGATGCGGCTGCTTCGACTGCAGGTCCGCCAGGGCGGCCGCATCCGTCGTGTACCCCGTCTGCGTCTTCCGCGTCTTCGGCATGTCGAGTTCTTCGAAGAGCACCTGCTGCAGCTGCTTGGGCGACGAGAGGTTCACCTCGTGCCCGATCGCGGCGAAGGCCTCCTGCTCCAGCCCGGCGACCCGCTCGCGCAGTTCGGCCTCGTGCGCCTGCAGCAGTGGCAGGTCGATCTCGACACCGCGCCGCTCGAGCGCGTCGAGCACGGGCAGGAGGGGCAGCTCGATCTCCGAGTACACCTCGCCGGTACGCCCATCGAAGCGGGAGCGGATGACCTCGTGCACGCGGACGATGTACCAGGCAAGCGCATCGGGCCCTGCGACCGAACCCTCCTCGGGCACCAGCTGGTTCGGATCCCCCTCCGGCACCTGCTCGCCCAGATAGCGGAACACCGCTTCGGCGATCGTCTTCTCGGGCGCGGTGGGGCGGACCAACCAGGCGGCGAGCAGGGCATCCCCGGCGATGCCGGCCAACCGGATGCCCGCGCGCTCCGCGATCTTCATCTGCGGCTTGGCGTCGAACAGGATCTTCGGGGCATCTGCGGAGAGCCACGCCTCGAACTGCGCGTAGTCCCGGCCGCCCGGCTTCCAGTTCACGAGCACGGTCGAGTCTGGGGTTGCGAGCCCGACGTGCAGGCCGCCGGCGTCCTCCGTGATGAGCACGGCCGGCTGCTCCGCCTTCGCGAGCCAGTCTCCGAGCTCCTCGTCGAGCAGAAGCCGAGGCTCCGGGAGCGTCGGCGCCAGGGACACCGCGCCGCCGTCCGTCGCCTCGGTATCGGCTCCGGCGAGCTTTCCCACGCGCTGGAGCAGTGTGCGGAACTCGAGCCGGGCGAACACCTGCTGCACGGCGCTCATGTCGATATCGCCGCGCGCCAGCTCGTCGAGGGAGACGCCCAGCTCGACGTCGCGCACCAATCGGTTCAGCCGGCGGTTGCGCTCGGCCAGGTGGGCGTGCTCGCGCAGGCTCTCGCCGACCTTGCCGCCGATCTCGTCCTGCCGCCGCAGCACCTCTTCGAGCGAACCGAACTGGTTGATCCACTTCACCGCGGTCTTCTCACCGACGCGCGGGATGCCGGGCAGGTTGTCACTCGTCTCCCCCACCAGCGCGGCGATCTCGGGGTACTGCTCGGGCCGGATGCCGTAGCGCTCCATCACCTTGTCCGCGTCGTAGCGCGTGAGCTCGCTCACCCCCTGCTTCGAGGGGTAGAGCAGCGTGACGTCGTCGTCGACGAGCTGGATCGTGTCGCGGTCGCCGCTCACCACCAGGACGCGGTACCCCTCTGCAGCGCCGCGAGTCGCGAGCGTCGCGAGGATGTCGTCGGCCTCGTAGTTCTCCTTCTCGAGGGTGCGGATGCCCATGGCGTGCAGCGCCTCCTGCAGGAGCGGCACCTGGCCCTTGAACTCCGGTGGCGTCTCGCCCCGGGTGCCCTTGTACTCCGGGTACTCGTCGGTGCGGAAGGAGTGCCGCGAGATGTCGAAGGCGATCGCGAGCGCGTCGGGATTCTCGTTGCCCAGCAGGTTGATGAGCATGGAGATGAAGCCGTGGATCGCGTTCGTGTGCTGCCCGGTCTGCGTCTGAAAACTGTCGACCGGCAGCGCGTAGAAGGCGCGGAATGCGAGCGAGTGGCCGTCGATGACCATGAGGGTAGGCTGAGGATTGCTTGGCACAGGGCCAGCCTACAAGTCGCCGCCGACATTCATCGGGAGAAGATCAACGTGACCATCACCTCCGAAGACGGCACCGCCTACATCGCCCGCCGAGGACTCGGTGCTCTCGCCGACAGGATGGGCATCGTCTTCACCGAGTTCAGCGGCGACCGCGCGGTCGCGACCATGCCGGTGGAGGGCAACACCCAGCCGATCGGACTGCTGCACGGCGGCGCGTACGTCGTGCTGGGGGAATCGCTCGGGTCGATGCACGCGAACCTGATCGCGCCCGAGGGCATGGTGGCCGTGGGCATCGACATCAACGCCACGCATACGTCGTCAGCGACCGAGGGCGTCGTGACGGGCGTGTGCACGCCGATCAAGGTCGGCCGAACGCTCACAGTGCACGAGATCGTGGTGACCGATGAGCGCGGTCGCCGATGCTCGACGATTCGCATCACGAACCTCTACCGGCCGGCGCCGTAGCCGCGCCGGAGATCCCGCGACTCGCTTCGTTCGCGCAGGATGACGGGGTCCGAGCCGCGGCGCCACCGCGCCCGGATCGCCGTATCTCAGTCGGTAAAGACGTACTCGAGTTCGATCGACGGGTCGATGGCGGAGATGATCGTGTCGTAGTGGGATCTCGCCTGGTCCTGAAGCATCTCGCGGTTCTTATCGACATAGGCGAGCTGTCGTTCTCCGTCGAGAATCGCATTCGTCATCTTCGATTGATCGATCTCTGGGGCGACCCAACTCAGAATGCCGTTCTTCTCGACGGCCGACTCGAACTTGACCTCGTCATGCCCGATGAAGATGAATGAGGGGACCGTCACACGGTACTGCTTTTCGTCGAGCTTCTCGATCTCGACATCCTTCCCCTCTATTCCGAGCTTGGCGTTGAAGGCGTAACCCAGGAGTTTGGCGCGCTCGCTCCCAGGAACTGCGATCCCCCAGATCTTCTTTGTTTCCTGGTCTTCCTTCTCAACGCCTTCGATGACGAGGCTGACCAGTACCACCTGATCCTGGGGAAGCACGGCGACGATCTTCTCCATGCTCTCGGTTGCGCTGGCAGGTGCTGCGTCTCCGAGGATGCCGCTCAGCGGGCCGACCGCGAGTGCGACCCCACCGCCGAGCAGTCCGACAATGAGGACCAGACCGAGCACCAGCTTGATCACGAACTTCACGAGCATGAGACCCCCCTCAACCAGCGGAGACCGAACCGTGCTCGAACGCGCTAGTACTGCAAGACTAGTGACTTTGCGCTCAAGAATTCAAGGCACTGTTTCGCGGCGCTACCCGTCCGAGGCTCCTCGGCGAGGGAGAAGGCGTGCCGGAAGCCGGTGTGGATCCTGCGACTCGCTTCGTTCGCGCAGGGTGACAGGGTTGAGGGTCACGCGCAGGGCGACGCGGGAGGGCCGGGGTGGCGCAGGATGACGGGGTCGACGCGACGCGTCAGTCCGACTTCTTCTGCCCGAGCTGGTCGATGATGGTCTTCGCGACGTCCTGCATCGTGAGGCGACGGTCCATCGAGGCCTTCTGGATCCAGCGGAACGCCTCGGGCTCGGTAAGCCCCATCTTCTCGTTCAGGATGCCCTTCGCGCGGTCGACGAGCTTACGGGTCTCGAATCGCTCGGCGAGATCGGCGACCTCGTTCTCGAGCGCGACGATCTGCTGGAAGCGGGAGAGCGCGATCTCGATCGCGGGGATCAGGTCCGCCGGGGTGAAGGGCTTCACGACGTAGGCGAGCGCGCCCGCCTCGCCGGCGCGCTCCACGAGCTCGCGCTGGCTGAACGCCGTGAGCAGGACGACCGGGGCGATGTGATCCTTGTTGATCTGCTCCGCGGCGGAGATGCCGTCGAGCTTCGGCATCTTCACGTCCATCACGACCAGGTCGGGCTGCAGCTCTTCGACCAGGCGCACCGCCTCTTCACCGTCACCGGCCTCGCCGACGACCTCGAAGCCGTTGTCGCGGAGAGTCTCGACGATGTCGAGTCGGATCAGTGATTCATCCTCGGCGACGACGACGCGTCGGGCCGGTGCGGTGCTCTGCTCGGTCATGCCTCGTAGCTTACTACTCGCACCCCGGCCGAAGCTGCGCCGCGCGTATCGTCGAGGCTGCGGGCTTCGCGGAGCACGTCGTATCGCGACGGAGCGAAGTGCCGAATGCGGGACTCGAACCCGCACGCCCGAAGGCAACGCATTTTGAGTGCGTCGTGTCTGCCAATTCCACCAATTCGGCGCAGGGCTATGAGCCTAGCGCAACCCGGAAGCCGCGGATCCCACGGCCTCGATCACGCCACGCGCTCACCCTGCGGTCACACCGGCACGCCGCCGCGGCCGATGGTGTGCTTGCGCGGCCCGGCCTCGCTCAGCTGGCCGGTCGCCTCCCCCATGCGGTGGATGCGCAGCGTGTTCGTCGTCCCGACGACGCCCGGGGGCGATCCCGCGATGATCAGAACCTTGTCGCCCACCTCGATGCGGTTGCCGTCGAGCAGCACGATGTCGACCTGCGCGAACATCTCGTCGGTGGACCCGACGCGCGGCACCTCGTAGCTCCGGGCGCCCCAGGTCAGTTCCATGCGGCGGCGGATCTGCCTGCTCGGCGTGAAGCCGATGATCGGGATGGGCCTCCGCAGGCGGGACATCCGGCGCACGGTATCCCCCGACTCTGTGAACACGCAGATGTACTTCGCCCCGATGAACTCCGCGACCTCCGCCGCGGCGAGCGTGAGGGCGCCGCCTTGCGTGTGCGGGCTGGCTCCGAGCGGCTCGATGCGGTCCAGCGCGTGCTCCTCGGTGGCGACGATGATCCTCGCCATGGTCTCGACGGCTTCGACCGGGTAGGCCCCGACGCTCGTCTCGCCCGACAGCATGACCGCGTCCGCGCCGTCCAGCACCGCGTTCGCGCAGTCGCTCGCCTCGGCCCGGGTGGGACGAGGGTTCTCGATCATCGATTCGAGGACCTGCGTAGCCACGATCACGGGCTTCGCATTGCGTCGCGCGAGCGCGATCGCCTCCGTCTGCACGAGCGGAACCTGCTCCAGGGGCAGTTCGACGCCCAGGTCGCCGCGGGCGACCATGATGCCGTCGAAGGCCTGCACGATGCCCTCCAGGTTCTCCACGGCCTGCGGCTTCTCGATCTTCGCGATGACCGGCAGCTTGATGCCGGCCGCGTCCATGATCTCGTGCACACGGGTGATGTCGGCGGCGTCCCGTACGAAGGAGAGCGCGATGTAGTCCACGCCGAGCTTCAACGCCCAGCGGAGGTCGTCCTCGTCCTTCTCCGAGAGCGCTGGAACGTTGACCGCCACCCCGGGAAGGTTGATCCCCTTGTTGTTCGAGACGGCGCCCGGCACCTCGACGACCGTGTGCACCGTGTCCTCGGTGACGCGGGTGGCGCGCAGCGTCACCTTTCCGTCATCGATGAGCAGCGGGTCGCCGGGTCGCACGTCGCCGGGCAGGCCCTTGTGCGTGGTCCCGCAGATCGTCCGATCGCCCACGACGTCCCGCGTCGTGATGGCGAACTCGTCGCCCTCCTCGAGCTCGTACGGGCCGTCGGCGAACGTGGCGAGACGGATCTTGGGGCCCTGCAGGTCGGCGAGCACCGCGATCGGGCGGCCGACCTCGTTCTCAGCGCGCCGGATGTTGCGGTAGATGCCCTCATGCACGTTATACGTGCCGTGCGACATGTTGAGCCGCGCGACGTTGACGCCCGCGCGGATCAGTTCGAGCGTGTGGTCGTAGCTGGAAACGGCCGGACCCCAGGTGGCGACGATCTTCGCGTGACGCATATCCGGTCAGCCCTTCTCTTGGCCCTCGGGAACGGAGATCTTCTCCTCGCCTCCGGCCGCATCGGCATCGACGTCGGATCGATCGGCGCCGGCATCTTCGGCGTCCGGATCCTCGGTCGCGGATCGGTCTGCGCCGAGCACGTGGAAGTACTCGTCGGGGTCGGCCGTGAGCTCGTCGATCGCATTCCGCGGGTTCCGACGCCCGGGGAGGTAGATCGAGGTCTCGAGCCCCACGTGGCGGCGTCGCTGCACCAGGATGATGGCGAGGCCGAGCAGGATGGCGAGCAGCGCCGTGAACTGGTTCGTACGCAGACCGAGCACGAGGAGGCTCGGATCGACGCGCATTCCCTCGACGAAGAAGCGACCCACGCCGTACCAGATGAGGTACATGCCGAAGAACACGCCCCAGCGCGGCCGCCATTTGAACTCGATGGCGAGGAGCACCGCGACGCCGAGCACGTTCCACAGGATCTCGTAGAGGAATGTGGGGTGGAACAGCGTGCCCTCGGGCAGGCCGATCGGGAACGCCGGGTTGGTCGACTCGATCTCGAGCCCCCAGGGCAGCGAGGTGGGGCCGCCGAAGAGCTCGTGGTTGAACCAGTTGCCGAAGCGGCCGGCGGCCTGGGCGAGCAGCAGGCCCGGAACGAGCGCGTCGGCGAACGACCAGAAACGGATGCCCGTGATCCGCGAGGCGATCAGCACGCCGGCGGCGCCGCCGAGCAGCGAGCCGAAGATGGCGATGCCCCCGTTCCAGAAGGCGAAGATCTCGAGGGGGTTCTTGCCCGCACCGAAATAGTCGCCCCAGTGGGTGAGCACGTGGTAGAGCCGCGCACCGATGATGCCGAGCACCACCGCCCACACGGCGAAGTCGATGACGACGCCGTTCTCTCCACCCCGACGGGTGAGCCGGCGACCGGTCCAGATCGCGGCGATGATGATCCCGGTCAGGATGCAGAGCGCATAGAAGTAGATGCGCAACGGGCCGATCTGCAGGAACTGCGTCTCGGGACTCGGGATGCTCAGCGGAAGAATCATGCTCTGCTTTCTCGCGTCAGCGGGATCGCCGGCGCAGACGCGCAGCGGCACATACGGATCAATCCTAGCGTTCGGGATCGGGGGCGCGGCCGGTGCCGCGGGCGATCTCCTCGACGACGGTCGCCAGGCCCGCGACGCCGCCGTCCCGCAGCGCGCGGACGAAGGCCGTGCCGACGATCGCGCCGTCGGCGTACTCGAGCGCGGTTGCGACATGCGCGGCGTTCGAGATGCCGATGCCGACGCAGGCGAGCTCGGCACCCTGCGCGCGCAGACGCTCGGTCAGGCCTCGCGCGGCGGCGTCGAGCGAGGCCCGCTCCCCCGTGATGCCCATCGTCGACACGGTGTAGACGAACCCGGTGGTGCTGCGCGCGACGAGCCCGAGGCGCTCGTCGGTGGAGGTCGGTGCGGCGAGGAAGACCCGGTCGAGACCGTGGCGCTCGCTCACCTCGATCCACTCGGCGGCGGAATCCGGGGTGATGTCTGGTGTGATGAGGCCCGCGCCGCCCGCCGCGGCCAGATCGGCGGCGAAGCGGTCGACGCCGTACTGCACGACCGGGTTCCAGTAGGTCATCACGAGCACGGGGGTGTCGACGGCCTCGCGCACGCGGCGCACCGCCTCGAAAACGTCGCGCAGACGGAAGCCGCGTTCGAGCGCGGTGCGCGTCGCGTCCTGGATCACGAGTCCGTCCATCACGGGATCGCTGTAGGGCACGCCGAGCTCGAGCACGTCGGCCCCGCTGCGCGCCATCGCGATCGCCGCGTCGATGCTCGTGCCGAGGTCGGGGAAGCCGATCGGCAGGTATCCGATCAGCGCGCCGTTCCGCTGTTCCTTCGCCTCGCGGATGGCGGCGGCGACCTGAGATTCCCGGCCGCTCATGCGCCCGCCTCCGATCCTTCTCCGTCGAGCAGGCCGAAGTACTCGGCCGCGGTCTCCATGTCCTTGTCGCCGCGTCCCGAGAGGCTCACCGCGATGAGGCCGTCGGGTCCGAGCTCGCGCCCGATGCGCAGAGCGCCCGCGAGTGCGTGCGCCGACTCGATCGCCGGGATGATGCCCTCCGTGCGGCTGAGGAGCTTCAGCGCCTGCATCGCCTCGTCATCGGTGGCCGGGATGTACTCGGCGCGTCCGATGTCGGCGAGCCAGGCGTGCTCGGGGCCGACGCCCGGGTAGTCGAGCCCGGCCGAGATCGAGTGCGACTCGATCGTCTGGCCATCCTCGTCCTGCAGCACATAGGTGCGCGAGCCGTGCAGGATCCCCGGTCGGCCGCGTTC
Source organism: Leucobacter soli (assembly GCF_042659205.1). Classification (NCBI taxonomy): domain Bacteria; kingdom Bacillati; phylum Actinomycetota; class Actinomycetes; order Micrococcales; family Microbacteriaceae; genus Leucobacter; species Leucobacter soli. The sequence continues at coordinate 9,560 of NZ_JBHSRW010000002.1, read as the reverse complement.
GATCGAGGCCGCGTGCCGGGGCGTGCCGATGCCGTCGCCGGCGGCCTCAACGCCGTAGAGACGCACCTCGGGATCGTCGAGGAACGCGTCGAACATGCCGATCGCGTTCGAGCCGCCGCCGACGCAGGCGACGACCGCGTCCGGCAGCCGCCCGGCCGTATCGAGCAGCTGGGCTCGCGCCTCCTCGGAGATGACCTTCTGGAAGTCGCGCACCATGGCGGGGAACGGGTGCGGGCCGGCCGCCGTGCCGAAGATGTAGTTCGTGCGCTCGACCGTGGTCACCCAGTCGCGGTACGCCTCATTGATCGCGTCCTTGAGTGTGCGGGACCCGGTGCGCACCGGCACCACTTCGGCCCCGAGCAGGCGCATCCGCGCCACGTTGAGCGCCTGGCGCACGGTGTCCACTTCACCCATGTAGACCGTGCACTCGAGCCCGAAGAGCGCCGCCGCCGTCGCCGTCGCCACGCCGTGCTGACCGGCGCCGGTCTCGGCGATCACCCGGGTCTTGCCGAGGCGCTTCGTGAGGAGCGCCTGCCCGAGCACGTTGTTGATCTTGTGCGATCCGGTGTGATTCAGATCCTCGCGCTTGAGGAAGATCCTGGCGCCGCCCGCGTGCTCGGCGAACCGGGGCACCTCGGTGATCGGCGAGGGCCGACCTGCGTAGGAGCCGAGGAGCTCGAGCAATTCGGCGTGGAACGCGGGATCCGCCTTCGCGGCCTCGTACGCGAGCGTCAGCTCGTCGATCGCCGCGATCAGCGACTCGGGCATGTACCGCCCGCCGTACTCGCCGAAGTCTGGGCCGTGCTGCTCGCGCAGCGATACCCCGGGCCCGCCGGTCTGCTGGTCTGTCATCGTTGCTTCCATCCCCGCCGCACGGGTCGGCGGTTCGTTCTCGGGTGCTGCTGCCACGCAGCGGGTCAGACGCTCAGGTAGCTCTGCAGCGTCGTGATGGGATCGTTCGTCACCAGCGCTTCGCCCACCAGCACGACGTCGGCGCCGGCTTCGCGGTAGCGCACGACATCGCTCACGTCGAGCACGGCCGACTCGGCGACGCGGATCACGCCCGCCGGGATCTGGTCGGCGACTCGGCCGAAGAGATCCCGGTCGAGTTCGAAAGTCGACAGGTCCCGGGCGTTCACGCCGATCAGCTGGGCCCCGAGGTCGACCGCGCGGGCCACCTCGGCCTCGCTGTGCGTCTCTACCAGCGCGGTCATGCCGAGCTGGCGCGTGAAGGCGTAGAGGCGCTGCAGGGTGTCCTGCGGCAGTGCGGCGACGATCAGGAGCACGAGATCGGCTCCTGCCGCGCGCGCCTCGAGGATCTGGTACTCCTCGCCGATGAACTCCTTGCGCAGCACCGGAATGCTCACGGCCTTGCGCACGGCCTCGAGGTCTTCGAGAGAGCCCTTGAACCGCCGCTGCTCGGTGAGCACGCTGATCGCGCTGGCTCCGCCGGACTCGTACTGAGCGGCGAGCGCCTGCGGCTCGGGGATGTCCGCGAGGTCGCCGCGGGAGGGACTCGCGCGCTTGACCTCGGCGATCACGCGGATGCGATCCGTCGGCGCCAGCGCCTCGAGCGCATCGAGCGCCGGAGCGCGGGACGCGGCCTCGGCCTCGACCACGACGGTCGGCTTCAGCTGCCTGCGTGCCCGCGCGTCCTCAAGCGATCCGGCGAGCAGTTGATCGAGCACCTCAGTCGTGGGGCTTGGGGTTGTACTTGGGGCCGTTCACGCCGTAGCCGGCCTTCGCGAGGATCGCCCCGAGCAGCGCGCCCACCACCACCACGCCGACGCTCACCCAGACCAGCCAGACCTGCTGCAGGAAGAATGCGGTCGTCGCGACCGCGATGCCGAGCAGCATGACGATCACCGCCGTCCATGCCGCGGGCGAATCGCCGTGACCAGGATCTCCGTGCTGGGTACTCATGTATCTCCTCGAAACTGATGGGTCGTCGACCAGCCTACCGCGAGTCCGACGTTTCCTGCGAGTTCTGGACGGCCCGTCGCGTCGCCGTCACCGGCCTCACGGACGGGGGTCGCTCGGATCCTGGCCCTCGCTGAGCGCGTCCCACTCGCCGATTCGATCCGGTGCGCCTCCCGCAGCAGCCGCGTCGCCCCGGTCGGGGCGCGACTGGTACTTCCGCCCCGCGGCCCGCCACCCTCCGCCGAGCAGCAGCACCAGTACGCCGGCGAGGGCGATCGCCCCGCCGTACACGCACGTGAGCACCGGCCACGGAGTGGTCGAGAGCCCGCTCACCAGCGCGTACTGGGCGTCGCCGGCGAGGCCGGTCGCCTCGGCGACCACCCACTCGACGCCGCCGCGCGGATCCAGCTGCGCATTCGCTCCGAGCAGCGCGATCCCCGCACCGAGCAGGAGCACCACGGCTCCGAGCACCCGCCGGAGGACCGGGCCGGCGATCGCGAGCACGAGGGCGGAGGCCAGCGCGGCGATCGCGATCGGCGAGATCGACGGATTGAGCTGCTGGCCGGTCACGCTGAGCTCGTCGAACGCGGCCGCACCCGCGAAGAGGTCGATCTCCACCCAGATGCGGGTGGCTGCGGCCAGGGTGAGGACGCTGCCGATGACGATCGCCACGAGCAGGATCCGTTTGCTGCGGGAGCCGCGCACCGTTCCGCCGTCGCTCGTAGACGGGCGCTCAGCCATCCTCGCCGCCCAGTCGGGTCAACGTGTTCGCGATGGCGACGGCGCGCAGCGGGGCGGCCGCCTTGTTGCGCGATTCCTGATCCTCCATCTCGGGCACGGAATCGGCGACGATCCCACCGCCCGCCTGCACCATCGCGATGCCGTCCCGGATCGTCGCAGTGCGGATGGCGATCGCCAGATCGGCGGCCCCGCCGAGGCCGAAGTAGCCGACGACTCCCCCGTAGACGCCGCGGCGCACCGGCTCGAGCTCGTCGATGATCTGCAGGGCGCGCGGCTTCGGCGCTCCGCTGAGCGTACCGGCCGGAAACGTCGCCCGAAGCGCATCCACCGGGTTCTGGTCCTCGCGCAGACGCCCTTCCACGGTGCTCACGATATGCATGATGTGACTGAAGCGCTCGATCCGCATGAACTCCGTCACCTCGACGCTCGAGGGCCGGCAGACGCGCAGCAGATCGTTGCGCGCGAGGTCGACGAGCATCAGGTGCTCGGCGCGCTCCTTCTCATCGGCGAGGAGCTCCCGCTCGTGCTGCAGATCCTCGTCCACCGTGGTCCCGCGCGGGCGAGATCCTGCGATCGGGTGCGTCAGCACGTGCCCGTCCTCCTGCACGGTGACGAGCGCCTCGGGGCTGGATCCGACGACCGCGAACGGCGCGCCCTCCGCGTCCTCGGCCTGCAGCAGGTACAGGTAGGGGCTCGGGTTCAGGTGCCGGAGCACCCGGTAGACGTCGAGCGGGTCGGCCGTGCACTCCAGGTCGAAGCGCTGCGAGACGACCACCTGGAAGATGTCTCCGTCGACGATGTACCGCTTCGAGCGCTCGACGCTCGCGAGGTAATCGGCCTCCGCTGTGCGGCGGGCGGCGTGCGGCTCAGCGTCCCGATCGAGCGAGCCGAGCGGCGACGGGACAGGGGCCGACAGAGCGGCCTGCAACGCGTCGAGACGCCGCTGCGCATCCGACCAGAGCGCATCCGCGTCTTCGGCCCGATCATCGTTCAGCACGTTGGCGAGCAGCACGACGCTGCCCTCGCGATGGTCGATCACGACGAGCTCGGATACGAAGCTCAACGCCTGGGTCGGCAGTCCGGTTCCCTCCGCCGGTCCGTTCGGCAGGCGTTCGAACTGCCGCACCGTCTCCCAGCCGAGGTAGCCGACGAATCCGCTCGCGAGCGGAGGCAGCCCGGGCTCGGACTCCTGATGCCAGCGCTCGTACACCGCGCGCAGCGCCTCTGCCGGCGCGAGCTCCGAGACACCGCCGGGCAGCAGACGCCCTTCATCCACCTGCTTGCCCGCTTCCGGCACCCAGTGGGCGCGCCCCTCGCGTTCCGTGAGGACGCCGAAGCTGCCTGCGCCGACGAAGCTGAACCTCGTCCAGACGCCGCCCTGCTCTGCCGACTCGAGCAGGAAGGTGCCCGGGCGGCTCGCGGCCACCTTGCGGTAGATGCTGACCGGGGTGTCGGCATCGGCGAACACCTCGCGGCAGACGGGGATCACAGTGCGGGTCGCGCGTGCCGCTTCGAAGGTCGCGCGAGTCGTCGTCAGGCTCACGGGATCAGCCTACCGGGGCCTGCGGCCCCGTCTGCGCGGCGGCATCACCCGTGCTCGGCTCACCGTCCGGCCCATCGGGGTCTCCGACCGCCCCGGTCAGCTCGCGGCCGTCGAAGCAGCTCCGCGTGCCCGTGTGGCAGGCCGCGCCCTGCTGGAGCACCCGCACGAGGAGCGTGTCCCCGTCGCAGTCCGCGGCGACGGACCGCACGTACTGCCGATGCCCCGAGGTGTCGCCCTTGCGCCAGTACTCCCCGCGCGAGCGGGACCAGTAGGTGACGCGCCCCTCCCCGAGAGTCCGGCGGAGCGCCTCCCGATCCATCCAGGCGAGCATCAGCACCTGGTCGTTCTCATCGTCCTGCACGATGACGGGGATCAGGCCGTCGGCGTTGAACTTCAGCGCCTCGAGGTCGGGTGCCGCGTATTCCATTCCTGTCGCTTCGGTGCTCATCGTGTCAGCGCACCTCGTAGCCGGCTTCGGCGATCGCCCGCTTCACCTGGCCGACCGTGAACGTGCCGTCGTGGAACACCGAGGCCGCGAGCACGGCATCCGCGCCGGCCGCGATCGCCGGCGCGAAGTGCGAGAGCTCCCCGGCGCCGCCCGAGGCGATCACCGGTACGGACGAGATGCCGCGAACGAGCGACGTGAGCTCCAAGTCGAAGCCGGCCAGCGTGCCGTCGGCATCCATCGAGTTCACGAGCAGCTCCCCGGCGCCGCGGTCGACGGCCTCCCCGCACCACTCGAGCGCGTCGAGGTCGCTCTCCCGCCGGCCGCCGTGCGTCGTCACGACGAAACCGCTCGGCTGATTCGGCGAACGCTTCACATCGAGCGACAGCACCAGCACCTGCGCGCCGAAGCGATCCGCGATCTCTCCGATCAGCTCCGGCCGCGCGATCGCGGCGCTGTTGACCCCGACCTTGTCCGCGCCGACGCCGAGCAGACGGGCGACATCCTCGTCGCTGCGGACGCCTCCGCCGACCGTGAGCGGGATGAAGACCTGCTCCGCCGTGCGGCGCACCACGTCGTACGTGGTGCTGCGGTCGTCGACCGTCGCGGTGACGTCGAGGAAGGTGAGCTCGTCCGCTCCCTGCTCGGCGTAGCGGGCGGCGAGCTCCACCGGGTCGCCCGCGTCACGCAGATTGAGGAAGTTGACACCCTTCACCACACGACCGGCGGCCACGTCGAGGCACGGGATGACGCGCACGGCGACACTCATCGCTCTCTCCCCTCAGAGCCGCGCCGCGTGGATCGCGGTCACGAGAATCGCGCGGGCGCCGAGATCGGCCAGGCGGTCCATCACGTCGTTCGCCTCGTCGGAGGTGACCATCACCCGGACGGCGACCCAGCCCTCCTCCTTCAGCGGGGAGACCGTGGGCGACTCGATGCCGCCGGCGACCGCCGTGGCCGCCTCGAGCTTCGACTCCTCGAGGTCGTAGTCCATGATCACGAACTTCCGCGCCACGAGCACGCCGCGGAGCCGTCGCAACAGGCGGTCGATGCCCTCTCGGCGGTTGGGCCCGCCGATGAGCACCGCCGTCGATTCGAGGATCACCGGACCGAAGATCTCGAGACCCGCCGAGGCCAGCGTCGCCCCGGTCGACACGACGTCGGCGACGGCGTCGGCCACGCCGAGCTGCACGGCCGATTCGACCGCGCCGTCGAGCTTCACCGTCTTCGCTTCGATGCCGCGTTCGCGCAGGAAGTCGTCGACGAGCTTGGGGTAGCTGGTCGCGACGCGCTTCCCCGCGAGGCCCTCGATCCCGGTGAACGCACCGGCCGGCCCGGCGAAGCGGAAGGTGGAGTCGCCGAAGTCGAGGTGCGCGATCTCCCGCGCGTCGGAGCCCGAGTCCAGCAGCAGGTCGCGGCCGGTGATGCCGACGTCGAGGGCGCCGGAACCGACGTAGGTCGCGATGTCCCGCGGCCGCAGGTAGAAGAACTCGACATCGTTGCGGACGTCGGCGTGGACGAGCTTCCGGCTGTCCCTGCGGCCGCTGTAGCCGGCCTCGGCCAGCATCTCGGCGGCGATCTCGGAGAGCGAACCCTTGTTGGGAACCGCTACACGGAGCATGGGGTGGTCCTTCCCTGGTGGCCGCGCTGCGCGGCCGTGCGGTGTGATGGAGCTGTGGCGAGCATCGGCGGCGAATGCGCGGGATCGCGCGGGAAGCCGACGCTAGAGATGCGTGTAGACGTCGGAGAGGCTCAGGCCCTTGGCGAGCATGAGCACCTGCAGATGGTAGAGCAGCTGGCTGATCTCCTCGGCGCAGTCCTCGTCGCTCTCGTACTCGGCCGCCATCCAGACCTCGGCGGCCTCCTCGACGATCTTCTTCCCGATCGCGTGCACGCCGGCGTCCAGGCGCGCGACCGTATCGCTGCCCTCGGGGCGCGCAGCGGCCTTCTCGCTGAGTTCAGCGAACAGCTCGTCGAAAGTCTTCACGTTTACCTATCGTATCGGGTCGCCGGGCGCGGATCGGCCGATCAGTGCGCATGGGCGGCCGCTGCGGATCGGAGCTGCGCGATCCGTTCCTCGGGAACCCCGCCGTAGACGGCGGAGCCCGCCACGAAGGTGTCGGCGCCCGCCTCCGCGGCGATGCCGATCGTGTCGACCGTGATGCCGCCGTCGACCTGCAACCAGACGTCGAGGCCCAGCCGTGCCTTCGCCTCGGCGAACGCCCGCAGCTTCGACATCATGTCGGGCATGAACGACTGCCCGCCGAATCCGGGCTCGACCGTCATCACCAGCACCTGGTCGAACTCGGGCAGCAGCTCGAGGTAGGGCTCCGGGTCGGTACCCGGTTTCAGCGCGATGCCCGCTCGGGCGCCGATCTCGCGCAGTCGACGGGCGAGCGCCACCGGATCCGCCGCTGCCTCCGCATGGAACGTCACCGAGAACGCGCCCAACTCGGCGTAGCCAGGAGCCCAGCGGTCCGCGTCGGCGATCATCAGATGCACGTCGAGCGGCACCGGCGAGACTGCCTGAATGCGCTCGACGATCGGCGGCCCCATCGTGAGGTTCGGCACGAAGTGATTGTCCATCACATCGACGTGCACGAGGTCCGCGGTGGCGATCCGCTCGAGCTCGTGCTGCAGGTTGACGAAGTCGGCCGAGAGGATGCTGGGGTTGATGCGCTGCGCGGTCACCGGACCAGCCTACGGCTTCGCCGCGTCGATCGACGACCCCGGCGCCGTCTCCGGTGATGTCCCCGGCGGCACGGGGCCGGCCTCGGGCGGTTCGTCCGCGGCCGACAGCGGTGCTGCCGGCTCCGCCTCGGCGAAGCTGCGGCTGAGCCTGCGGTAGGTGGGCGTGAGGATCGCAGCGAGCGCCAGGACCACGGTGATGAGGCCCGTCCAGAAGAAGATCAGGGCGATGCCTCGGCTCTCCCCCTCGCCCAGCAGCCAGCCCCAGCGGGCCTGTCCGGCCGGGTCGTCCATGTACGGAACCACCCAGAACTCTGCGACGGGCGCGATGATGAAGGCGGTGATCGGCGCGGCCGCCGCTTCGAAGGTCATCGCGAGACCGAATACGCGGCCCTGCTTCTCGAACGGCACCACGCGCTGGATCACGGTCTGCTCGGCCGCTTCGATCGCGGGCATCATGAGCATGAACACCCAGATGCCCGCGATGAACAGCCAGGCCCACTCCCGGATGGTGATCACGCTGCCGAGCAGGCCGAGCAGCGCCACGAGCAGCAGCATCGTGCGCACCGGGTTCCTCCCCAGTCCCCGCTTCGCGACGATCGCGCCGCCGACGATGAAACCGGTGCCGGCGACGCCGAAGAGCAGGCCCCAGATCTCCACCGGGAACATGGTCAGGCCGTACGGGTCGAGCAGCGCCATGTACACGCCCGACGAGAGATTGTTGAAGGTCGTGAAGATGACCAGCCCGATGAGCCCCGGCACGGCGAGCATGGCCAGCCAACCGCCCCGGAAGTCGACGGCGCTGCGGTTCGGATCGTGCGCGATCTCGGGCTCGGGGATGCGCAGCAGATGCAGGTGCACGACCGGGATCGCCGTCAGCGCCGTGGCGATCAGCATGGTGACGCCCATGCCGAAGAACCCGATGGAGATACCGCTGAAGACGCTCGTGACGATGAAGCTGAGACCCTGCACCGTCCCGACGAGACCGTTCGCGTTCGCGTGGCGCTCCACCGGCACCAGCAGCGTCACCGTCGTGGAGAGCGCGAGGCCGCGCAGCAGCTCGACCACGCAGCCCGCGAGCAGCACGAGCGCGAACGCCCAGAACCACGGTCCGTTCAGCGCGAGCAGCGTCTCCGCCGGAATCGTGAAGAAGATGACGCATCCGACGACGAAGGCCACGAGCGAGCACCAGGCCGACACCAGCATCACCCGATGCTTGCGATAGCGGTCGACGAGCGATCCGAACCACATCGAGCAGACCGCGAGCAGGATCATGTAGGCGCCGCTCAACAGGCCCGTGGCGAGAATGCTCTTCGTCTCGAGGTACACCCAGAAGACGACCGCGAACCAGATGAAGTTGGTCGTGAGCCCCGCCACCGCCGTATTCACCAGGACATGCACGAAGGTGCGCCATTGCGCGCGCTGCTGCGCGACCGGCGGCACGGAGGACGTCTCCCGGCCCGGCCCTTCAGCGCCGTTCGAGGCGGCCTCGGGTGTGCTCACCCGAACAGCTTACGCGCTCGCCCCGCTGCCTCGCCGACCCGTCGACTCGACCGGGGTCCCGGTCGTCGTGCCACCGGTTCATCCCGACGAGCGGGATTCTCCACTCATCGGTTCGTCGCGACGAGCGCGACTTTCCGCCTGTCAGTTCATTGCGACGAGCGCGACTCTGCGCCTGTCAGTTCATCGCGACGAGCGCGACGAACATCCCATCGGTGCCGTGGCGGTGCGGCCAGAGCTGCGCGCCGAGCTGCGGGCCCGGCAGATCCAGCGCATCGCGCGCCACCGCGTTCAGCACGGCCCGTGCATCCAGCTCGCGCAGCCCGGGATGGCGCTTCAACGCGCCGGCGACCACCACCCGGGTCTCGGCGAGGTGCGGCGAGCAGGTGACGTAGGCGATCACGCCCCCGGGTGCGAGATGCCGCACCGCCGAGTCGAACAACTCGCCCTGCAGCGCCGTGAGCATCGGCAGATCCTCGGGAGTCTTGCGCCAGCGCGCCTCGGGGCGGCGACGCAGCGCGCCCAGCCCCGAACAGGGCGCATCGATGAGGATCCGGTCGAATCGGGCATCCGGTCCGCCGAAGGCGCCGTCGTCCCGGCCGTCCCGGCACACGATCTCGACATCGCCCTCATGCGCGACCACCGCGCGACTCACGAGTTCGGCGCGATGCTCGGAGACCTCGTTCGCGCGCAGCGACGCACCGCCGAGCGCCGCCTCCGCCG
>NZ_JBHSRW010000001.1:0-55548 GCF_042659205.1 Leucobacter soli | reverse complement strand
GGCCAGCCGCGCGATCGCCGCCTCGTGCGCGGCCCTGCGACCGCTCTGCAGCACCGGTTCGCCGTCCCACTCGACGCCGAGCGCGACGAGGTCCGCCAGTTGTCCCGCCGCCGCCCCGGCATTCCGATCCCGGTCCAGGTCCTCGATGCGCATCAGGAACCGGCGCTCCGAACTCCGCGCGAAGAGCCAGGCGAGCATCGCCGTGCGCAGGTTCCCGAGGTGCAGATCGCCCGACGGGCTCGGCGCGTAGCGACCGGCGCCGCTCCCGGAACCGCGCCCGGCACCGGCACCGGCATCGGCATCGACAACGAGGTCGCGGGGAATGCTCACTCGCACATTCTCGCATCGCGGCGCGCAGCAGGCGGCCTGCTCCCCGAACGGCGAGTCGCGCCGGCCGAGGGTGCAGAATATGAGGATGAGCAACGATGCAGGACTCGCTTCCGCCGGACTCCCCCGCGCCGAAGGCACGGCCGAGTCCTGGTCCCTGCCCGCCCCGCTCTCCGAGCGGCTCGACGCCGGGCGTCGCCTGCGTCGCCGACTGCCCAGGCGGCTCCTGGGCGAGCTCTCGAACGGGCCGCGCGATCCGCTCGGGATCATCGAGCAGCAGAACGCGGGGCGCCGCCAGGATCTCGTCCCGCTGCGCACCTCTCGCATGTCGCAGAGCCCGTTCGCCTTCTACCGCGGCACCGCGGCGATCATGGCGGCGGATTTCTCCGCCGAGGAGCGCAGCGAACTGCTCGTTCCGGCCTGCGGGGACGCGCATCTCTCGAACTTCGGCTTCTACGCGTCGCCCCAGCGCACACTCGTCTTCGATCTGAACGACTTCGACGAGGCCGCCTGGGCACCGTGGGAGTGGGATCTGAAACGGCTGGTAGCGAGCGCCGTCATCGCCGGGCAGGCGGGCTCTCGCGATGAGGCCGCCATCCGTTCGACCGTGCTCGGGGCGGTGCGCTCCTACGCCTTCGCGCTGCGGAAGGCGGTCGGCATGAGCCCGAGAGATCGCTTCTACACGCACCTCGACGCGGACGGCGGATCCAGCGGCCTGCACCCCCAATCGCAGAAGGTCTTGCGTCGAGCGGTGAAGCAGGCGAAGAAGCACACGGGCGAGCGCGCGGCGCGCCGGCTCACAGCGCCGGATCCGGACGGAAGACTGCGCTTCATCGAGCAGCCGCCGACTATGGTCCGCATCGATCCGGAGCTGCGCGACCGACAGGTGCATCTCGTGCGACGCTACCTCGATACCGCGAACGCGGACATCCGTCTGCTGCTCCGGCACTACGTCGTGAGCGATGCGATAAGGCGCGTGGTCGGCGTCGGGAGCGTCGGCACGCGCTGCGCGCTCTCGCTGTTCCAGGACGGCGATGGCAATGCGATGATCCTGCAGTCGAAGGAGGCCGGTCGCAGCGTGCTCGAGCAGTACGGCGGCATCCCCCAGCCCCGGGCCGTCAACGAGGTCGTCGCCGCTCGCGGCGAGGGCGCACGGGTCGTGGCATTGCAGCGGGTCCTGCAGGCGGTCTCCGATCCGTTCCTCGGATACCTGCGATTCGACGAGGTCGATCTCTACGTGCGCCAGTTCCACGACATGAAGGGCGGGATCGACGCGGATGAACTCGAGGACGAGCCCTTCGAGACCTACTCGCGGGCCTGCGCGGTCACGCTCGCCCGTGCGCACGGGCAATCGCCGCTCTCCTCGATGATCAGCGGCTACGTCGGTCGCGGGCGTCGACTCGGCGAGGTGCTGCTCGAGTGGGCGTACGCCTACGCCGCGCGCAGTCGCGCCGACTACGACGCCTTCGTCACCGCACAGACCCGCTGAAGGCCGTGCAGCGGCCGGACGCGGCGCGCTCTGCGCGCACTCAGTGCAGGAAGATGTCGGGGAACAGCTCTGCGTCGGGCGTCCCGGGGACGGCCGCGTACCTCGACAGGTCGGTGACACCCTGCTCGGCCAGCACGTCTTCGACGATGAGCGTCCGCCCGGTGCGGGCACGGGCGGGGGCCGTCAGCACCGCGTACGCCGCATCGGCGTAGATCTCGGGCGTGCGGGAGGCGGCCATGACACGATCCCCGCCGAGCAGATTCTGCACGGCGGCGGTGGCGACCGTCGTCCGCGGCCAGAGCGCATTGGCCGCGATCCCCTCGGCTTCGAACTCCGAGGCGAGGCCGAGCGTCACCATCGTCATGCCGTACTTCGCGAGCGTGTAGCCGGTGTGGGCGCCGAGCCACCTCGGGCTGAGATTGAGCGGGGGCGAAAGCGAGAGGATGTGCGGATTCGCCGCCTCGCGCAGCGCCGGGATCGCGGCGCGGGAGAGCATGAACGTGCCGCGCACGTTGACGTCCTGCATGAGGTCGTACCGCTTCGGCGCCAGGTCGAGAGTGCGAGAGAGGTCGATGACGCTCGCGTTGTTCACGACGGCGTCGATGCCGCCGAACTCGGCGACCGTCGCGTCGATCGCGCGGGCGATGTCCCCGTCGTCCCGGACGTCTCCGACCACGGCAAGTGCGCGCCCGCCGGCTTCTCGGATCGCCTCGGCCGCGGTGTGGATCGTGCCCTCGAGCCGCGGATCCGGCGTATCGGTCTTGGCGAGCAGCGTCACGTTCGCGCCGTCAGCGGCGGCCCGCAGCGCGATCGCGAGACCGATCCCTCGGCTCCCGCCCGACATCAGCAGTGTCTTTCCCGCCAGGCTCATGCGCGCCCCTCTCGTCTTCGAACGGCATCAGCCTAGACCGAAGCCGGCATACCGCCCGTCGGGTTTGGTCCATCCCTACAGTCGGGTGGCATGATCGAGGGATGCGCATCCTCTCGATCCAGTCCTCGGTCTCCTACGGCCACGTCGGCAATTCCGCAGCGGTGTTCCCGCTGCAGCGTCTCGGCCACGAGGTCATGCCGGTCTACACCGTGATCTTCTCGAACCACACCGGCTACGGCTCCTGGACGGGTCCGATGCTCCGCGGCGAGGACGTGCGGGATCTCGTCCGAGGGATCGATGAGCGCGGCGGCCTCGACGATGTGGAACTCGTCCTCTCCGGGTATCAGGGCGGCGATGACATCGGCGACGCGATCCTCGACGCCGTCGCCCTCGTCAAGCAGCGCAATCCGCGCGCCGTCTACGCCTGCGACCCGGTCCTCGGCAGCGCCGACAACGGCTGCTTCGTGGCGCCGGAGGTGCAGACGCTGATCCGCGATCGCGTCGTGCCGCAGGCCGACCTGATCTCGCCGAACCAGTTCGAGCTCGGATTCCTGACGGGCACCGCACCGCAGACGCTCGAGGAGACGCTGGCCTCGGCCGATCAGCTACGGGATGCGGGCGGCCCATCGCAGGTGCTCGTCACGAGCGTGCTGCGCCCGGATCGCCCCGCCGACACGATCGAGATGCTCGCGATCACCCCCGCAGGCGCGTGGATCGTGCAGACCCCGCGGCTGCCTTTCAAGGCGAACGGCTCGGGCGACGTGACGTCGGCGCTCTTCTCCGCGCACCTGGTCGAGTCGGGCGATCCCGCCTACGCGCTCGGACGGACCGCAGCGAGCGTCTTCGAGCTCCTCGTAGGCACGCTCGCCTCCGGTCAGCGGGAGCTGCAGCTGATCGAGTCCCAGGAGGCCTATGCCTCGCCGACGCACGTCTTCGACGTCGAACGGGTGCGCTGAGACGGTTCGCTCGTCTCAGCGAGGCGGCAGCTGCGGCCCCTCCGGGTAGTCGCCGCGGGTGAGGTCCAGGAAGAGCGCATCCTCGAGCGCTCCGCCGGGCCGCACCTGGTAGTCGCGCAGGATCCCGATGGGTTTGAAGCCCAGCCGCTCGTAGCTGCGGATGGCCCCGTGATTCTTCACGTTCGGGTCGAGGGTGATGCGGGTCACACCTGCTGAGAACTCATGCCGGATCGCGAGCGCCATCGCCTCTTCGCCGATGCGTCGACCGCGGAACGCCGTCGAGAGGAAGATGTGCATCACCGTGGTCGGATACTCGGGATCCTCGCCGCGGAGCACGATCAGCACGCCAACGGCCTGCCCCTCCACCTCGATGAGCCGGGTCGTCTCCGGGTGGTCGATGAACTCGCGGCGCACCCGATCGGCATCGAAGCCGACCCACCAGAACGAGACCTCCGGCTCCTCGAGCACGGCGAGGATCGACGGGAGATCGTCCTCCTCCGGATCGCGCAGCGTGACGAGCGGGCCCTGCAGCAGGGGCTGTCGAACGGTCATCTCGGGTACCTCCTAGCATCGAGCCTATATCGCTGCTCCGCTTCGACCGACGGTGTCCCGCCGGCCACGCGCCCTCTCCCGCTCAGGTGAAGTCGACCAGTCCGGCACGCGCGGCAGTGACGAGGATCTGCACCCGGTCGCGCACCTGCCACTTCGACATGATCCGCCCCAGGTGAGCCTTCACCGTACCCTCCGACACATGCAGCGCCTGCGCCATCTCCGCGTTCGACATCCCCTGCGACAGGCTCTGCAGAACCTCGGACTCCCGCTCCGTCAGCGCCTCCAGCTCGGATCCCAGCTCGGCGGGCTTGGTATCGCGCACGTGCTTCACGAGCATGGAAGCGATCCTGGGCGAGAGGGAGCTCGATCCTTGGTACGCCTGATGCAGCGCCGAGACGATCTCCTCGGCACTGGAATCCTTGAGCATGTATCCGGCGGCCCCGGCGCTGAGCATCGGGAGCACCGTGTCGCTCGAGTCGAGCGTGGTCACCGCAAGCACCCGCACCTCGGGCCAGCGGGCGGATATCTCGGTCGTGGCTTCGATCCCGTTCATGCCCGGCATCTGAACGTCCATCAGGACGACGTCGGGTTGCAAGCGCTCCACGGTCTCGATCGCCTCGAAGCCGCTCTCGGCCTCAGCGATCACCTCGATACCGGGATCCCGGCTGAGGAAGTGCTTGAGCGCGATCCTCACCAGAGGGTCGTCATCGGTCAGCAGCACACGGATCTCAGCCATGTGAAAAGCCTAACCTCCGCCGTACCGGACGAACCGCGGCAGATATAGACCTTTGTCCAAGTATTTTCTGCCGTTTCGTCAAATGTGCAATTCCATCCTCGCCGGAAGGATAGAACTCAACGCACAAAAGACCAATCGAAGGAGGTGCTTATAATGACTTTCTGGCAGCAGCTGGCTAAACTCCTCGGCATCACCCGCTAGCCTACTCGGCAAATAGGAGATACTGAAGAACATGTCGACGCACGCGGAGAGAGCGGATCGTCTCCTCCGTTTCCAGTTGAGTCGCACCGAGGCGTTGAATCGCCCGGAACGCGGCGTCCTACTGGCTCTCATCGCGGGCAGCGTCGTCCTGGATCTCGTCGGAGTCTTCTCCGCACCCGGCGGAAGCCTCGTGCAGCCGGTGCTCAGCATCGTCACCACGCTCACTTTCGCCCTGTACATCTGGTCGCCCCTGATCGCCACCGCGGCTCTGGGCGTCGCGGTCGGGCTCTCGTTCCTCGCGGGCGATGCCACCGGCGCGCTGCTCGCAGGGTCCATCGCAGCCGGGCCGGTGCTGCGGCTGGGGACCACCCCGCTCCTCATCGGCTACACCGGTGGCCTGCTCGTCTCGAGTGCGCTCCTCGCCTACGGGTACGGCACCGGCGGACTCACCTCCACGAACGTCGCGCTCTACCTCATCATCGCGACAGTGGCCGGCGGCGTCGGACTCGCGCTCCGGATGTCCTACGCACGGGGGCATCGACTCGAGCATGAACTCGCCGAGCGCGCGAAGCACGAGCGGGAGGCGATCCTCGCCGAACGACGGTGGATCGCCGGTGAGCTCCACGACAGCATCGCCCACCACCTCACGATCGTCGCGCTCCACGTGCAACTTCTCGACGACGATACCGCTCGGCCCGGCTCCCAGGACGCGATCCGCATCGCGGCGCGCAAGGCGCTCAGCGATCTCCGCTTCGTCATCCAGCTGGCCGAGGATGCCCCGCGCGGCACCGGCGTGCCCTCGGGCGACCTCAGCGCGGCCATCGACGAGGCGCGAGACGAGTTCGCGGCCGCGGGCCACACCGTCGCCTGCATCGGCGACCCCACCGACGAGAGCATCCCGCGCGGCGTGGAGATCATCCTGGCCCGGATCGTCCGGGAATCCGCGACGAACATTCTCAAGTACGCCGGCCCGGGCGAGGTGCGCTTCACCCTCGAGGTCGGCGCGGACTCGATCGGCCTCGAGATCCGCAGCCCGCTCCCCACCGTTCCTCGCAGGGATATGCCCTCGACCGGTACGGGCCTGAACCGCATGGCCGAGCGGGTCCTCGGAGTGAGCGGCGAATTCAGCGCCGGTCCCGCCGAGGACTGCTGGCTCGTCTCGACTCGGCTTCCCGTCAGCTGAGCGGTGTCCCGCTCGAGCGCTCTGGTCGAAAGTCGCGCAGAATCTAGACTTTCGACACTCCTCCCGGCGCACCGCTCAGGCTAGTTTTGTTGTCGGGCCCTCCCCCCGCGGCCCACCGGCCGGTCGTCTACTGATTTCCCTAAAGTTCTCCGATACCGGCCGAAACCCGTAATGGGATTGATGCCTGGGGCGGATGCGGCACAGCATCCGCCCCAGGTACTCATCATTCAAGCGCCTTGCCACCTCTGCGGCTGTTCCTACGCTTGTCACCGCGCATCGTCGGGGGTACGTTCCAGGTATGGACGTCACGCTTCTCGCGATCGTCGACCTGGTGGTCCTGATCGCCGCTGCCGCGTTCGGAGCCGCCTCCCTGCTCGCCTGGGCCCGGCACCGCACCGATGCCTTCCCCGTGAAGAAGATCGTCGCGCACGTCGCGCTGCAGCTGATGAGCATCGGGATCTGGATGGCCTTCGTCATCACCGGCCGAGCAGCGGTCGCATGGGCGGCGTTCGTCGTCATCACGGTCGGGCAGGTCTTCGGCGACCTGCTGATGTTCGCCTCGCATCGCGCACGCCATCCCGGCGCCCATTCCAGCTACCTCGGCATCGGCGGAGAGGTGCTGAGCTTCCGGCGCCCCCTCCCCGCGTTCCATGCGCTCGTCGGCGCGGTCGGCTGGTTCGGCATGCTCGCGATCTGCATCATCGCGACCGTGGCGAGGTGATGATGCAGACCGCACCGATGTACAGCTCGACGTTCATCCTCGAGACGACGAACCTCACGGACGAGTTCCACATCTCCGAGGTGCAGTCCGTATACGGCAACCCCGTCCTCGGCCTCGAGCATCGACCCGAGCCGGAGCACTCATGATCAGCAGGTTCAGCGGCCTCTCCGCGTTCCCGCTCACTCCGCTGCAGGACGACGAGGTCGACGAGCGCGCATTCGCGGGACTGGTCGAGCGCCTGGGTGCGGCCGAGGTGGATTCCATCACCGCCCTCGGATCGACCGGATCCTATGCCTATCTCTCTCCGGATGAGCGCGCCCGCGTCGCCCGTCTCGCCGTGAAGCACGCGGGAGGGACCCCCGTCTTCGTCTGCGTCGCGGATCTGCGCACCTCGCAGGTCCTCGCCCATGTCCGCAGCGCCGAAGCGGCAGGGGCTGCCGGGATCCTCCTGACCCCGATGACCTATCAGCCGCTCACGGCCGACGACGTGTTCGAACTCTTCCGCACCGTCACCGAGCACACGGATCTCCCGGTGATCGTCTACGACAACCCGGGTACGACGCATTTCGCCTTCACCACCGGCCTCTACGCCCGCATCGCCGAGCTGCCCCGCATCGCGTCGATCAAGATCCCCGGCGTGCCGAACGATAGCGTACGAGCCCGGGCCCGGGTGGCCGGCATCCGCGCGGTCGTACCCGAGCACGTCACGATCGGGGTCTCCGGCGATGCTTCCGCCGCCACCGGCCTGAACGCCGGCTGCGACGCCTGGTACTCCGTCATCGGAGGCACCCTTCCGGAACCTGCGCTGACGATCACCCGCGCCGCGCAACGGGGCCGGACGGCGGAGGCCGTCGCGGAATCGGAACGCCTTGCACCCCTCTGGGATCTCTTCGCCGAGTTCGGCGGCAGCCTGCGGGTGACCGCGGCGATCGCAGAGCACCTCGGCCTCGCGCCGGCGCAGTGCTTGCCCTTGCCGATCCAGGGCCTCACCGAGGCGCAGCGCGCCCGAGTCGCCGCGGCGGTGCGCGACCTCGACCTCGGCTGAACCGCCTGGCGCGACGATCTGGAGCGCTGACCGCTGCTCTGCTGCGGAAAGATGCCGGGCGCGACCGATCGCCTACCGGAACGGAGCCCGGCGGGAAGGATTCGCTCTGCCGGGCGTCATGTCACCAGCGGCAGGAGGACCTCTTCGCACGTGCTCACGAGAAAGTCGGTATCGATTGGCTTGCCGAGCACCAGGATCCGGTATGCCACCATCGCAGCGGGAATCTGCGCCAACAGCTCGATGTCCATGTCATTGCGCCGGAGCTCGCCTCGGATCCTTGCGCGTTCGAGGAGCCCGTGGATCACTCGGACTCGAGGGTCGACCAATCGTTCGTGAATCGCCGCGCCGAGTTCAGGGTTCTTCTGCAATTCGGCGCTGAGACCCACGAGAGCCTGCCACATCCGTTGGTCGTTCAGTCCGAGCTTTCGTAAAGCGTGCAGATCGTCTACCAGCGACCCTCCGTCGGGGAGGTTTCGCAGGATCTCCTCGGCGTCAACCGCGACGGCGACGGCATCGATCACCAGCTCCGCCTTCGAATCCCAGCGCCGGTAGACCGTCGCCTTCCCGGCACCCGCGCGGGCGGCAACGGCGCTCATCGTCATGCGCTCGTAGCCTCGTGCGGAGAGTTCGTCGCGAGCCGCCTGCAATATCTCCGGATCACGCGACTCATCACGCGGCCGCCCTGGGCCGCGAGGTCGGGAGGTCTGCTTCGTCATCGTGCCTCCAGGCTACTCGGGCCCATGCTTTCGATCCAAATTTACGGAACTTTTGGTTTCGGAACCAATGGTTCCGTTATGATTACCTGCATGACCTCGTCTCTCCCCATCGATGCAACATCCCCTCACCCGCGCCGCTGGTGGATTCTCGTCACTGTCGCGATCGCCCAGCTGATGGTCGTACTCGATGCAACCGTGGTGAACATCGCACTCCCCTCGGCTCAGAGCGACCTCGGCTTCTCCGACAACGACCGCCAGTGGGTCATCACGGCATACGCTCTCGCCTTCGGCGGCTTGCTGCTGCTCGGCGGCCGCCTGGCCGATGTCGTCGGCCGTCGCGCGATGTTCCTGGTCGGCCTCTTCGGCTTCGCAGCAGCGTCGGCATTGGGAGGCGCGGCGCAGACGCTCGGCTTCCTCATCGGAGCGCGAGCCCTCCAAGGGGCCTTCGCAGCCATGCTCGCACCTGCAGCGCTCTCAGTGCTGACCATGACCTTCACCATTCCCCGCGAGCGGTCGCGTGCATTTGGCGTGTACGGAGCGCTGACCGGAGCCGGTGGTGCAATCGGTCTGCTGCTCGGAGGTTTCCTCACCGAAAGCCTGAACTGGCGGTGGACGCTGTTCATCAACGTGTTCTTCGCGATTGTCGCCGCTATCGGCGGACTCATGCTGCTCCACGGCGGGCGGGCAGAGAAACGACCATCGCTCGATCTCCTGAGCACTGGCCTCGGCGGCGTCGGCCTGTTCTTGCTGGTATTCGGGTTCAGCCGCGCAGAGCCCGAGGGATGGGGTTCGCCTCGAACTTGGCTTCCGCTGGTCGGGTCTGCGATCTTGCTGACCGCGTTCGTGCTTCGCCAGCGACTAGCTGCGGCTCGCGCACTCCTGCCGTTGTCCGTCATCGCAGATCGCAACCGCGGTGCATCTTTCATCGCCATCCTCGCGAACGGTGCAGGGATGTTCGGCGCGTTCCTGTTCGGCACGTACTATTTGCAGTCGATGCTGGCGTATACGCCGCTGCAGACCGGGCTAGCCTTCTTGCCGCAGATCGTAGTGCTGGCCGTCGCCGCCCAGGTGTCCACCAACTTCCTGCTTCCGCGCTTCGGGCCGAAGATCATCGTTGCATCGGGACTCCTCATCGCAGGCATCGGAATGGTCTTGCTCGCACAACTCGACGTCGACAGCACCTACGTCGCGGGAGGGCTTCCCGGATTGCTCGTACTGGGTCTGGGTATGGGGATGGCGATGCCCGGTTCCATCCAGACGGCGACGCTCGGCGTAGAAGCCGACCATGCGGGAGTCGCTTCGGCCATCGTCTCGCCCGCTCAGCAGATCGGTTCGGCTGTGGGTATCGCGGCCCTCAATACGCTCGCGGCATCGGCGGCGGCGCACTACGTACGCGATCACGCTGCGTCGAACCCGCCTGCGCATCAAACGCTCCTGGAGGCTCAGATGTCGAGCTATACGACCGCCTTCTGGTGGTCGGCGGCCATCTTCCTCACGGTTGCCGTCACCACGGCCGTCGTCTTCCACCCTCACAACAAGGACTCCCGATATGCGGCTGAGCACGGTCTCGTTGCGAGCGGACGAGCGTGAGCGTTGCGGCAACCCCAATCGTGCGTTCTCGATCTCCGACCAGCCGGGCTCGAGGAGGGCGGTTGCGGCGTTCAGCACCGACATGGGGTCTTCGCCGGCGTCGACCATTGTCCAAGAGTCCAGGAGGAAGTGCGCGAACAGGCGCACGCGCGAATCACCTGGAGCGCCTGGAGCGCCTGGAGCGCCTGGAAGATCGTAACACCCGATGCCCGATCGCGGACGGCCGCGACCATCCCCTCGCGAACCGCATCGTCGACATCGAAGACGAGAGCCTCCTTCTGAGGGAAGTGCGCGTACACGGTAGCGAGCGATACATCAGCGCGGTCGGCGATCTGCTTGATCGTCACCGCTTCGAAGCCGTGCGCAGAGAACATCTCCCGCGCCGCATCGGCGATCGCCTGGCGCGTCGCGGCCTTCTTGCGCTCCCTGCGGCTGGTGGTGATCGCCAGACAGGTGCTGGGAATGGTCTCCCTGGCGGTGCTCGCCCTGTTCCTCGCCCAGCCCTGGTTGCTCATGGCCGGCGTGCTCATGATGGGGGGCTTCCAAGGGCTGACCCAGGCGCCGCTCGACGGACTCCTGTCGACCTCGGCAGGAGACGACGAGCAGGGGAAGGTCGCCGGAGCGCTCCAGGCCGTGAACTCCGGTGTCCAGATGCTCGCGCCGCTCCTCGCCGGTGTGCTGTACGCTGCGCTCGGCCACGCCTCCCCGTACCTGATCGGCATCGTGCTCGCTACCGCAGCGCTCGTCATGTTCTTCCGGCTGCGCCCCGCACCCGCCAGCGCACCGGAGACCGTGCGCGAAGCCCAGAACGCCTGAACGCAGGTGGTCGAGGGGCCGGCCGGGCCCAGTCACCGCCCGCTCTCCGCCCCCGAGGCCCGTGCCCTCCCCGCAGGAGGAGGCAACCGGGCAATCGGGATCAAGCGGAGCAGAATGAAAAGGCCTTGACCGTCAATCGCCGGCCAGGGCTGGAACTTCGAACAAATGGTGGACCTCCGTAGAGAGTTTGAGAACCCCTGCCCACACCTGAAAACCCTGTCCTTGCGCAGGTCACGGGGCTTCTACAACCACAACCAGCGCTCCTCCGAGCCTACCGTTTCCGACTCCAGGGGGCGAGTGGTGCGATCACTTGGGATGGCTCAAACCCTCCTTCGACCGGAGCAGGTGGACGATCTGGTGGCGCAGTACCGCGAGGGCGCAACGCTAGTGGAGCTGGCATCCGTGTTCGGAGTGAACCGCCGCACGGTCGCCACCCACCTCGCCCGTCGGGAGGTGACGATCCGCCGTGGACGGTTCGATCCTTCCCGCATCCATGAAGCAGCCGACCTCTACCTCAGCGGGTTGACGCTGGTAGAGGTCGGCATGAAGGTCGGGGCGGGGCCTCAGGCGGTCCGGCAAGCGCTCGCTTCGCACGGTGTCGTGATTCGGCCTGACGGGGGCCGTCGTTCGCGGATCACCGCGTCCTCGTCCGCCGCCGGTTGAGCCTAGGCACGAAGGACCGGCACCCGAGTGTTCGCCTCCGCGAGCGCTTCGTGGCGCTGGTGACGACGGATCGTCGCTTCGCGCAGGCGTGCGCGAGTGAGCAGAACGACGCTCACGGGTCCCATGATGATGAACTTGAGTGCGTTCCAGCATGCCCACAGGACGATGAGGTGGAGCCAGCCGGGGCCGTCGTCGGCTGCCGCGCCAGAGCAGATGCTGGCGATCAGGATGTACGGAAGCGCGACCAGCATCGCGGGTATCCCCCACTTGAGTCCGCGTCGGGTGCGGATGGCAGCGAGCAGTCGGTTGCTCGGCATGTAGCGGTGCAGATAGTCGCGGGTGCGAACGCTGAGCGTCCAGATAAGGCGGAACATGACGGGCCTCTCGTCACACGTGTTACTCCGTCGAGGAGGCAGAACGTGTGTTAGTGCCCGAGGGCCGTCCCGAAGGACCCGCAATATGAGGAGAACCTGCCTCACCACCCACTGTACGCCGGGGTCGGCGTTCACGGAACCCTTCGCCCTTCGGGTTCGGGCTCGCGGTGCACACCTCCTGTAGGAGCGAGAGGACCCGAGGATGACGAACCTGAGCCAGGCAGTCCAGGACGAGCGCACAGCACGGATGGTGCTGTCGATGATCGTCGAACCAGACGACGCCGTGACAGGCCGCCTCCTGGGCGACTTGGGGGTGCGTGAGCTGTTTCGACTCGCCGAGGGTGATGACGTGGTGCCGGGCCTCAGCACCGTTGACGCTCAGGTCTGGCGTGCCCAGTTCGAGCGCTCAGATGCTCGGACACTTGCGCAGCACATCGTCGAAGCCGAGCGCGCTGGTATCGGCACGCTGATACCCGACGACAAGGAGTGGCCATCCGCACTCGACGATCTTGGCGACCGACGGCCATACGTCCTGTGGACTCGTGGCACGACATCCTTCCTCATGCGCCCACTCGGCGATCTCGTCACGATCACCGGAGCGAGGGCCGCGACCTCCTACGGCGAGCATGTGGCCGGGCAGCTGGCCTCCGACCTCGCCAACGCTGAACGGATAGTCGTGACCGGCGGTACGTACGGCATCGAAGGAGCGGCCCACCGAGCAGCCCTTGCATCCGGTGGCGACACGATCGCGGTCATGGCGAACGGCGTTGATCGCCCCTACCCGATGGGCCACCGTGAACTGCTTGAGCGAGTGGCCGACCTCGGCCTCATGGTCAGCGAGGTTCCACCGGGCGCAGTGCCGACGCGCCACCGCTTCCTCGCGCGGGCGCGGCTGATGGCCACATTCTCCGCAGTGACCGTCGTGGTTGAGGCCGGCGTTCGCTCTGGATCAATGACCGTCGCCCGGCGCGCGCACGAACTCGGCCGCACCGTCGGAGCTGTTCCCGGTCCAGTGACCAGCGCGACGAGCGCAGGCCCACACCTCCTCCTTCAGGATGGCCTCGCGAGGCTGGTCACCGGCACCGGCGATATCGAGTCGTTGGTCGCGCACAAGAACGGTCCCGACCCAGGTCAAGCGATCGGTCGCCGAGATTCACAGCGGCAACCAACCGCGGACCGTTCTCGACCCGCCTATCGGGACACAGCCTGCTTGGCGACACCGGTGGTGTTGTAACGGAAGCGCGCCATCTCGACCGTCACGTCGTACTGGCCGGCAATTTGGTCAACGGGCGTTCGTCGACGCGCTGCACTGAGAAGCAGTGGGCGCGGGAGAAGAAGTGTGCCCCCGAAGGCCGTGGCCTCCTCCTCTTCCTCTGGTTTGCAGGTCCGGAAGGGCATCCCGTTGAGTTCACGAATCTCAGCAAGGTCGTGTTTCAGCATGATGTGCGCCAGTTCGTGCGCAATATCGCTGTTCTGCCGACCCGGAGTCCGGAGCGGGCTAACGACAACGATCCGGCGATCCTCGATCTCGAAGGTCGCGGCGGAGAAGGCGAACGCTTGCAGTCGTTCCAACTCTTCGAGCTCGCGGACGTCCACCAAGTCTGCGGCATCAACGATCGACACATTCAGGTGTTTGGCGAGATCGCGCGGATCAAGGCGATCGTGCGAGGCGAGTCCAAGTTCCTTCCGAACCCGCGCGGCCTCACGTTCGGCCTCTGCCTTGAACCCGCGACGTAGCGTCACAGCTCCCCAGCCGAAACGCGCGCGGCCAACTTGCTGTGCATCTCACCCAAGAGCGAGTTGAGCCGTTCGGGCACCCCGGGCCGGAGCATCGAAGCGGCGCGGAGGTGGCAAGCAACCACCTGGCGCTGAGCCGGCGCCTTGGCCAGGACGTCGTACATGCTGCGCAGCATCTCTGCGATCTTGGATGCAGCATCCGGTTCAAGGCGCGGATCGGAAGCAAGATGCGCGATCGCCTCATCGATTGGCGCCACCTCGCGCAACGCCGTCGGCATGAAGAACTGCCCGGGCGACAAGCCGAGCCACGCGCACAGAAGGGTGAACGAGGTCAGGTCGGGCTGAGCACCTGCCTCGATGCGAGTGAAGGTGCTAAAGCTGACGCCAGCCTCGGCAGCCGCTTGACGAAGCGACAGCTTCCCCCGACGTTCGCGGAGCATCGCACCTAGTTGTGTTAGGTCGAGTCGCTCCATGCCCGGGGCGGTGTCGGAGGTCCCTGTCATGCTGGACTCGCCGTGTTAGTCGCCTCTGTCCGTCTCCGTTCCATGAGCGCAAGCCTAGCGCGTCGTTGACTCGTTGCTGATACGACACTGCGTGTCTCAACGAGACTGATGCCGCTTTGCTGATACAGTCGTGACGTGCTCCAACCTGGAGGCACGCCATCGAGCGCGAACTACAGAGGAGGTGAGGAACATGGCAGGCAAGCGAGGACGCAGCGCGGTCACGGGCCGGTTCGTGAAGCAGTCCACGGTGAAGCGTCACCCGAAGACCACGACTAACGAGAGCACCGGCAGGGGCAGCAAGAAGAAGTAGGCACCGTGCCGCGCTCCGCACCGCACAGCAATAGCAATGTCGGTGGCAGTGGCTACGGTGATCGACCAGACGAACCAATCAGGAGAACGACTATGAGCGTGACTGACGCCTTCAAGACCTTCCAGGACGTCGTGAACGCCGACATCGCGCACGTCCGCGAAGCCCGCACTCGACGTGATCTCTTCAAGGATGCCTTCGGGGCCGAGGTCGACGTGAAGGAAGTCATCGCGTCCGGATCGCTCGCGCGAGGGACACACAAGGACCCGATCCATGACGTCGATGTGATCGTCGTCTTCGATCAGGAGGAGCATCCTGAGTGGGGAACTCCGGGAGGTTCCGCCGCGGATGCTCTCGATTACACGCGCGGGCGTGTCAACGCGCTGCTCGGGGCGACGAACGGCACCTACGACCACGCCGTCCGGGTGGCCCGGTGGCGCAACCATGCCGTCAAGTGCTTCCTGGATGACCCCGACGATCCTGACGCGTTCACGGTTGATGCCATGCCTGCGCTTCGCCGCGATGGGCGGCTCCTTATTCCGGAAGCACTCTCGGAAGACTGGGTCGCTTGCGACCCAGAGTTCCTGATCGCCGAAGTGGCGGATCGGCACGCGCAGTGGAACAAGTTCGCCGGCACTGTTCGGATGCTCAAGTGGTGGGCTGCCGAGCAAGACACCAAGATCAAGTCTCTCGTCATGGAGGTCCTCGCGCTCGACTTCCTGCCGACGGACGTCAACCAGCCCGCTGCGATCAAGCAGTTCTTCGTCAGTGCCTGCTACCACATCGAGGGTGGGAACGAAGTCGCCGATCCTGCTGGGCTCTGCGGACCGATTCAGCCTGACATCGACTATGACGAGTTCGTCGATTCCCTTCGATCCGCACGAGACAACGCCATCAGGGCCTTCCGGGCGCAGGTGAACAACGACACTGCCGCCGCGATCAAGCACTGGGGCGAGGTCTTTGGCGACGACTTCCCGAAGCCTCCCGCCTCCACTGGCAACCCGGCGCCTGCGGTCGTGCCCGCGGCGCCCCGGCCGGTGAAGGACACTCCGCAGGGATGACTCGCGCAACAGGACCGGATCACGACGCGGGCACCACGGCGCTCAGCCCCGTGCTCTGGACTGAGTGTGAACCTGCGCGACTGGCGCGCGACCAAATTGAGGTCCAGGCATTCGCGCCGTTACTCGAATTCCAGAGCCCCGCAGACGACGGCTTGCCGCACGGCGGATGGATCGGCGTCCTCCCCCGCTGGCCTTTCGAGAGGCCGAAGCCCGAAGCTCTCGATGCGCTGCTCGGGGACCAGGAACTGCGGGTGCTCGTCGCCTACTCCGCAGCGCACCCGATGGTTCCGCCGACCATCTACTCCCTCGATCCGAAGCCGTCGGTCTGGGAACAGACACAGTCCGCATGGCATGTAGCTCCAGGAGGATCACTCTGCCTGCTCCAGAGCGATGGCGGCTGGCAGCCTGAGGCCAGTCTCACCGAGCTTCTGGCGAAAGCATCGGGGTGGCGGATCGAGTACGCCCTCATGAAGGCCGGGCTCATTGATGAGATGTCGGTCAATGGCATCGTCTCTGACCCATCGCACGACCACCTGATTGACCAAGCGATTCAGCAAGCAGCTGCAACACCAGACCCGAACGATGTGGGAGACGCGGATGCCTCCCCGTAATCCCTACATCGTGATGCCCAGAGACGCGGTCACTAAGATCGCAGGCTCCGACCTTTCGCGCGGATCACTGGTGCTCCGCCGTGCTCCCGCAGACGATATGTACGTCGTCCAGGCCGTGGAAACCGGCAAAGACATCCGTCTCCCAGCCGAAGTCCCCCGCGAGTACGCCGCGCTTCGCTCGGGCGACCCCCACCATGCAGCTCAGTGGATCAGAGTGGCACCTAACGACGCTCATCTTCACCATCTTTTCTTGTCCAGACGCCCCGATGTCTCTATCGGGTTCAAGGATTTCAGGGAGCTGGTGCCAGGCGTCGCCGACCCCGGCAACAACCTTGGCGTGGTTGTCACCCACGACCCCGACCTTCCACCGGAGCTGGTAGAGGCCGGGGCTTCGGAGTTTGCGGGATGGGCTGTCCGACGCGACGGTGTGGAACCGCTCCCTATCGAGATCGAGCCAGAAGTTGTTGGCCTGGCGCAATTGGCCGGCAAGTGGCCGATCGAGCAACTCGCCACCAATAGCGTCATGGTTGTGGGCTGCGGCAGCATCGGGAGCGCCGCAGCAGAGGCCCTCGCGGGGTACGGAGTCGGACGTGTGGAACTCGTCGACCCGGACCGATTCCTCTGGCACAACATGCTCCGCCACGCTCTCGGAGCCGAAAGCGTCGGGCGATTCAAGGTAGCGGCCATGAAGGATCACCTCGCCCGACACTGGCCGCAGCAGACCGTGGTAGCTCACAGACGTGACGTGGTTGCCGAGGCCCACCATATCCGGCCCATCGTCAATAGCGTCGATCTGGTGCTCTGTGCCGCCGACGGCATTGCTCCCAGGCGCGTCGTCAGCCACCTGTCCAGGCGCGCACAGAAGGCGGCGGTTTTGGCGTGTGTGCTCGACAGTGGCTCGATCGGAGAAGTCATCAGGCTACGTCCTACGTCCCGCTTCGGATGTCTCCTCTGTCTACGGCAGCAGCTTGCAGATCAAGGGGCGATGGACGCTGAGGCCGATCAGGAGTTGGAGTACGGCACCGGACGCGTCCATCAGCCGATGACGGCTGTGCCGCCTGATCTCCGATACATCGGCACGTTCGCCGCAAAAGTAGCCGTCGCGACGCTGCTGGAATCGCTTCACGGCGACCACACCCAGCAGGTTCCCGGCGAACACGCCATCATCGGTCTCCAACCAGCAGGTGACCTGGCAGCTCCCTTCAACCTCAGCCAAGCCGGCGATGTTCGGTGGTCGTCCATCCCCAGACCCCGCACATCGTGCCCCACCTGTTCGCCAGGATGACAGGTCGAGGAAAGGTGCCCCCGGTGACGATCACCGACGTCGCGCTCAGCTCGATTGCGCGCGAAGCTTCGCGATCCACCGATGGACTCGAAACGGGCGGAATCCTGCTCGGAGTCGACGGCCGCGATGGGATTGATATCAGGCACGCTGGCGGACCTGGGCCCAACGCCACCCACGGCGAACGCAGCTTTATGCGAGACCTCGACCATGCTCGGCATCTTGCGGACTCCGCCTGGCTGGAGGACAGTAGCCAGTGGATAGGCGAATGGCATACCCACCCAACCGGAGGACTCTCCCCGAGCGAGATCGATCTCCACTCGTACATGCGCCATCTGAACGATCCCGAATTGGGATTCGACCACTTCATCGCAATCATCGCCGGGTTCGATTCATCGGCACGAGTGGTCGTTGCAACCTGGCTGATAGAACGGGACCGAATCTGGCCAGTGATACCCACGAGGCTGCCTATCGCGCCTGCTGGAAACAGCGCAGACGCCAATGACGCGGTGAGGCACGCCGCCTTCATCGCTGAAGAACACAAGGAGATGCCATGACATCCGGTTCCGCCACTCCTGACCCCGTAGACCCTGTCTTCATCTCGTACCGCCAGAACGATGGCACGGATGTTGCTGCGGAGCTCGCCTGGCTCTTCCGCGCCGCCGGCATCCCTGTCTGGCGGGACCGAGACGATCTGCCCCCAGGCGACACCGAGGCGCGACTCAAGCAAGCGATAGCGGTCGGCATCTCCGGCGGCGTTCTCGTGACGACACCAGACGTGGTGAACAGCAGAGTCGTGAAGACGCTGGAAGCACCCCAACTCCTCGACCTACATGCCGACCACGAAGTGTTTGCACTCGGCATCACCAACTCGGTGAAGACAGAAGACGGCGGAACAGATTACAACGCTCCCGACCGTCTTCTGGAACTTCGTCCCGGCACCTTGAGCGGTGTAGATCAGCAGCCCGCTGAACGCAACGGTCTGCTCGCATTGATCCGTGGTTTCGTCTGGCACCGAATCGCGTCTCTTCGCGAGCGAATCGAGGTAACCGACCAAACGTTCCATCTGAGCCTCCAGACTCGAAACACGCCACAGGTCTATGACCGGACCGGCGACGAACTGGACATCCGGCTCCGACCCTCTGTTCATGAGCGGCTTCCGAGCGTCGGCGGACTCCAAGACCTCAAGGACACCATCGGTCTCCTCCCCGATGCAGTGACCCGTTCTGGGGCACATCGCCTACGTGTCGCTGGAGGGGCTCATCTCTCCGTGGCCTTCGCAGTCGGGGCTGCCCTGCCATCGTCTCGTATCGGACACATGGACGTGATTGACCAACAGGGCGCCACTTGGGCGAGCGATGGTGAAGCGCGGTTCATCGCCCAACCACAAGTACAAGTCGCAGGAGAGGGGCGAAGTCCTTCGGCGATCACAGCCGGCCGGCCCTCCGTAGCCGTCTATGTCGATCTCCTGCCGCAACGCAGCGACACCGCCTTCGTTCGGTACATCGAAGCCCACGAACCGTTTCTCGCGGCTTGGCGTCATCTCACAAGTGCGAGCGGCACGCTACTCGACCCCTCTGATGCAGGCCTGATCGCCGCCGACGTTGCCGCGCACATTCGTGCCCTGTCGAACGACAACTCCAACGCCGAGGTGCACCTCCTGCTACGGTGCCCGTTCCCACTTGCGCTGCTCATCGGGAGGCTCACCAATACCCTGCGCGTGGTCGTCCACGAGTGGGATGACTCCGATCCCATCACTGGTGAAGATCACCGCGCAAGGTACGTGCCTACCCTTCGTGTACGTACGTCTGCAAGCGCAGGGGTGATCGAAGAGGTGCTTCTCCCGGATGCGTGTTGACTACGGCAGTCGGCGCGCTTCAGAGTGAGCGCTCGGCGCCATAGCGTCCCTGTGAATGCTGCGGTACTTCGCTCACCTCAGCGATGAAGCCACGAACTCGATCGAGGGCAGTTCGTGCTCGGGCGGCGTCGATCTTCTGCGCGGCGGACTCGGGCAGGGTGCCGAGGGGTGCGTCGTCGGTGACGCGGTAGCGGTCGCGGTATGCGGCGATCACGCGTGCGGCCTTGCGCCACGCTGTGGCTCGTCGTCGGTCGGCGGGAGGCGCTCCAAGGGCGTTCGTCCACGGTGCACTCTCGGTCAGCGCAGCTTCGAGTACGGCGTCGGCACGGGCCTCGATCAGCGCTTCTCGCTCGTCAAGGGCTGCTCGCATCTCGGCGTCGATGATGCCATGCGCCTGCGGGATGAGGCCGGCGATGAGTCGCGCTGGCTTGCGTGTCCTGCCGGAGCCTGCGGGACGCGCGGTCGCCCGCTCGACCCGGTAGCGGAGAACGGCGGCGATGTCGTCGGCGTCGCCGAATCCGCGCGCGGCCACGAGGCGCGGGAGGAGCGCATCGACATTGTGATGGTTGGCTTCGGCACGGCGGAGTTCAGCCGCGAGCGGGCCGAACGCATCGGACTCGACGGCGCTCTCGGCCTGTTCCGCGGTAAGCCCGGAGCCGCGGACGAGAGCGGCCCAACGGTCGTGCTGGGCAGCGGCGACGATGGTCTCGTACTCGGCGGCGAGCTGCGCGATGGAGCCCCACTGCTCCTGCTCGGCCACGATGGTCTCGTGCGCCGAGAGTTCGGCCGCGCTGTGCTGCAGAATGCCGTAGAGCACGCTTCGCGCAGTGGCATGCGGGTCGTCGCCGGGGTGTGGCTGCGCGTGGTCGTCGGCGCGGTCGAGAGTCACGTAGGCGTGGTTCGAGTGCCGGCCTCGGGTCATCGCGACGTAGAAGGTCTCCCTCGTCGAGGTCGGTTCGACCAGCACGTGCGCGGTGTCGGTCGTGACGCCTTGGGCGCGGTAGGCGGTGACTGCGTAGCCGAGATCGACATGCTCAGCCACATACGCAGCGGGGAGGACGATGCCGCCGCCGAACCTGCGCGCGCGCCTGCCAGCCCTGATGGTTCCGTCGTCGCGGATCGAGGTGCCGGTCCCGTAGTCGCGTGCGATGGTGATGGTCCCGTCGTCACCGACGGCGGTTACGGTCCAGATGTCGCCGTTGCGCACCCAGTCCCGCCCGGCCAGGGTGCGCAGGCTCCGGTTGTTGAGTCGCGTGATGATGGTGTCGCCGACGCCTGCGGCGGTGCCGTCGCGCAGTTCGACTTCGCGGTCGGGGTTCAGCGTCTTGTTGAGGATCAGGTCGGCGCGGGCGCGCCGGTTCAGTGCGGTCACGTCTTCATGGGTCTCGGCGATCATCACAGACACCAGTCCCGCGTCGCGGTCGGCGCGCCAGGCGTTGTAGGCGGCCTCTGTCATGGCCTCGCCGTCGCCATCTGTGATGCGCTCATGGACGAGGTAGGTGTCGATGGCTTGGGTTCGTCCCTGGCGTAGTTCGAGTGAGGCGGTCTTCTCCCAGGCGTGGGTGAAGCGGTGAACGTCGACAAGTTCGGGGGTGTCGGCTCTGTCTCTGGCGATCATCGCGAACGCGCCGCCGGCGTCTACGGATTGCAGTTGGGCGTAGTCGCCGACCAGGAGTACCTTCGCGCCCGCGTTCTGGGCGAGGTGGGTGATGCGGTCCAGGGACAGGGTGCCGGCGAGGGAGGCTTCGTCGATGATGACGAGTTGGCCCGCCTCGAAGGTGGTGCCGTGGAGGAGGTGGTTCTGCCACCACTTCGCCGTGTTCTCCGTCGCGATCCCGAGATCGTCGGCGAGGACCTGGGCTGCGACCGCTGACGGCGCCAGCCCGACGACGGACCCGGAGCCATGCTCGGCCTCCCAGGCGCGGCGGAGTGCGTTCATGGCGGTGGTCTTGCCCGCCCCGGCGGGGCCGACGAGAACATCGAGGAGGCGTCCTGATA
This sequence comes from Leucobacter soli, assembly GCF_042659205.1. Classification (NCBI taxonomy): domain Bacteria; kingdom Bacillati; phylum Actinomycetota; class Actinomycetes; order Micrococcales; family Microbacteriaceae; genus Leucobacter; species Leucobacter soli. The sequence continues at coordinate 33,951 of NZ_JBHSRW010000001.1, read as the reverse complement.
CCGCGATGCGGGTCAGGGCGTCGGCTTGGTCGTCGCCGAGCATCCGGCCGTCTGCGTCAGGACTGCGCGTGATCGTCTCAACGGTTGCGAGAGGCACTGTCGGACCGGCCAAGTTCGCCGCTCGTTCGAGGAGTCTGTCCTCGGCCGCGAGCTGGGTCTCGGAGGTGAACACGGTCGAGCTCTTCGGTCGGAACACCGAGCTGCCGTCGGGCCGGCGGAACACGACCGGAGAGGCTGCGAGTTCAGGCGGAGTCAGCCGGAGCGAGACGAGTTCGGCGGCGTCGGCGGTCATCGCGACGATGGCTTCCCGGTCTTGCATGGTGGCGAAGCGCCAGCCCATCGTCTGCCGGGATGCCTCGGCCATGAGATTCCATCGCCGCCAGGTCGAGCGCTTCTCACCGACCACCTCGACGACCGAACGCCCCAACTCGCCAATCACGTCGAGCGGCACGTCATCGGCGCGCAGCAGGAGCGGCTTGTCGTTGTCGGTGACCTCGCGTGCCCACGTCGTCGCGTCCCGGCCGAGCGTCTTCGTGGCGCGGTCCCGCCACTCGGCGGTCAGGTCAGCCAAGGATCGGACCTGCTTCTCTGGGCGGGTCGCGAGTGTGGCTTGGGCTCGCAGTTTGAGGATTGTTGCGTTCGATGGTTGGCGTCCGTGTTGAGCGACGTACTCGTCGATGAGCCGGTTCTTCTCGGCGTCGATGTGGCGGGCGCGGGTAGAGAACTCTGTGACCAGTTCTTCTGGGACTCCCGTGATCGCCCATGCTGGGTTCCGGTCACGGCCCATCTCGCGCGCTTCCCAGGAGAGGCCGAAGGTGCGCGTCATGTGGTCGGCGAACACGGCTTCGTGTAGTTCGGAGAGCGCCACGACGGCGGCGTGCATCGGTCTGCCGTCAAGCGAGCGCCACTTCCCGTCGAGGACGGTCTTGGCCTTGTTGCTGATGACGACGTGCGTGTGGAGGTGGGGGTCGCCGGCGCGGGAGTCGAAGTGATCGAATGCGGTCGCGATGAGTCCGGTGACATCGACCTGCGCAACCGCGCCATCTCCGGCGGTTGCGCCCGTGCGGGTGGCTGCAACCTCGCGTTCCATGAACGCAGCCACCTCCGCAACCGCTCGATGATGCGCCTCCGCGATCAGCGCTTGGACCCCGGCGTCTGCGACCGCCCACAACACTGACGCGGACTTCGGGATCGAGAAGGTGAAGTCGAAGCCAGCTACCGCGCGTCGTGTGCTCCGGGCAGTCTCCTCGGCAACGATCTGCGCGACGGCCTCGCCCTTGGCGCCAGGCGTCATCGTCGGTTCGAGGTCGGCGATGCGCGCCTCGATCCGCTCCGCCTGGCTCCTGTAGGTCGGGAAGGAACGACCGAGCGGCTGGTCGGTGATCGGATCATGGCCAGTCCCCATCAGTAGCTGGAGTTGGTGTTCTGATACTCGGTCGCCCAACTGAATCTCGCCCTTGCCGAGGGCCGCTACGCCCGCGCCGACCCAGCGGCCGGGCGGGGTGCCTACTTCCATGTAGTAGCGAGTGAGTGGCGTCGAGAGCGGCCTGTTGCCGTCGGCTGCCGCGACGGTCTTGAGCAGGTACTTATAGCCGTCACCTGCCGACATCACGCGCATCGAAACCGTCATGCTCACCTCCGCTCCTGCCGGGCAGGTGAGCACCCTCACCCGGTGACCTCTGCCGCGGTAATGCCCGGCTACCTCGATCTGCAAGACGCGTGTGACCTCGGATGGCGGTCAGAGCGAAGGCCGGAGATGGGGGCGTCGGGCGGTGTCGCTCGCGTGGCTCGACGAGCTGCGGGCGTGCCGGAGTTGTGCACCTGACAGTTGGCCAGCTCGGCATCAGTGCTCAACGAGGCACGGATGCCGGGGACGACCTTCACCGGAGCAGACTTTATGCACGACCTCGACATCAGCGGCGAACCACGACTCAGGATCGGGTCGCTGTTCAGCGGCTACGGCGGCCTCGACCTCGCCGTCGAGCACGTATTCAACGCCACGACCGTGTGGTTCTCCGAACTCAACGCGCCCGTCGCCCGCGTCTTCTCGCACCACTGGCCCGAAGCTCCGAATCTTGGCGACATCACGGCCATCGACTGGAGTCAGGTCGAGCCCGTGGACATCCTCATCGGCGGATTCCCGTGCCAAGACGTTTCCACGGTAGGCAAGCGCGCCGGCCTTGCTCCGGGTACGCGCTCGGGTCTCTGGGCGCACATGGCCGTAGCCATCGACGCGCTCCAGCCCGAATGGGTCGTCATCGAGAACGTCCGCGGGCTGCTGTCCTCACCCGCGACGCGGCCATCCGCAGAAGGAGATAACCATGACCGACGCAACCCAGGCGATGCATCCCCCGACGGCGCAACCCTTCGCAACGTGGAACCCGACCCGTGGCATCTGGGAGACTACGCAACTCGACCTCTTCGGGCTCTCGGCGCCGTTCTCGGCGATCTGGCCGACTTGCGGCTGGATGCAGGATGGATCGGCTTACCGGCTTCCCTTGTCGGCGCTCCTCACCAACGCTTCCGCATCTTCGCCCTCGCCCGGCGCACTGTTCCGCACCCCGCTGGCGACGGACTCATCGCGCGGTGGAGAGACTCTCGACCAGGTGCGAGCGAGACGAGGGACGATTGCGCTGTCGCACCAGATCATCGACTTCGCCCTCCACGGACCGGGTGGCTCATCGAACAGGAGAGCCGAATCGGAGACGCTGTGGTCGCTGATCGACGGACTGTTCAGCGATGGGGACGCTACGCCGACGCCATCACTCGTTGGGAACACATCACCGGGCGACCCGCGCAAGCGCCAGCCCTCCTGAACGACGCCGACGGCCCCCGCCCAGCACCGGCATTCGTCGAATGGCTCATGGGCCTGCCGACTGGATGGGTCACCGATAGCGGCGACCTGACGCAGAATCAACAGATCACCGCCCTCGGCAACGGAGTGCTACCCCTCCAGGCTGTGTCCGCGCTGTCACTGCTCGCCGCGTGAACGTGGGCTACGCGAGAGCGGCGTCCTCCGGTGCTCCCGGTGTCGTTCCCAGAGCGGCGAGCAGGCGGACCCGGACTCGCTGCTTGCGCTGCTCGAAGAACGAGGTGAAGTCGGCCAAGTCGAGCGGAAGGCCGTCGAGGTCGTCCTCGGCAAGGTACGTAGCTCGCTTGTTCTCGCTCGGGAAGGCGGTGTCCATCCACTCCGCAGGCAGTCCATCCTGCTTCTCGATGTTGGCGGCCCCACCCAGCAACTGAAGGTTCGGCAGCAGGCATGCGGCGGCCAAGTAGTCGTCGACCTTAATCGAGCGGGACGCCGGCACCGAGGAACGGGACATATTCTCCACGACGGATCTTCGAGCACTTCGCCACGCTCGCTGGTAGGGAGCTGTCAACTGACTCGCCGCTCGTGAGGACACCTGGCGCCGAATATACATCGTACAGTGTATAGTCATCGTATGCTGACTATTTCCGGTCGACTCGACGTGATGAACCGGCTCGGCCGAGCTATGGCCGACCCGACCCGCTCCCGCATTCTGCTGACCCTGCTGGCCGGGCCGAGCTACCCGGCGGTGCTGTCCCGCGAGCTGGGGTTGTCGCGCTCGAACGTGTCGAACCATCTGACATGCCTGCGCGGGTGCGGGATCGTGGTGGCCGAGCCCGAGGGCCGACAGACCCGCTACGAGGTGGCAGACCCGCACCTGGCCCGCGCGCTGACGGCGCTGGTGGATGTCACGCTTGCGGTCGACGAGAGCGTGCCGTGCATGAACCCGGACTGCGGGGTCGAGGGTTGCCAGGCGGGGGAGGTGCGGGCGTGAGCGCGGTCACAGGTTCGCAGGTCGAGCACGTCGACCTCGACGACCACGATGATGACGATGACCGGCCGTGGTATCGGAGCCCGAGCGTTCTGATCCCGATCGCCTCCGGCGTCGCGTTCGCCGCCGGCCTGGTGTGCGAGTGGACCGGCGCGGAGACCGCGGGCCTGGTGCTGTTCTGGATCGGCCTGCTGCTGGGCGCTTACACGTTCGTGCCGGGCGCGCTGCGCAAGCTGTTCACCAAGGGCAAGTTCGGCATCGGGCTGCTGATGACGATCAGCGCGACCGGCGCGGTGATCCTCGGCTACGTCGAGGAGGCCGCCGCGCTGGCATTCCTGTACTCCATTGCGGAGGCGCTGGAGGACAAGGCGATGGACCGCGCCCGCGCAGGGTTGCGGGCGCTGTTGAAGCTCGTGCCCGACACCGCACTCGTCAAGCGCGGCGACGCCACCGCCGAGGTCGAGGCGAAGGAGCTGCGCGTCGGGGATGTCCTGGTGGTCCGGCCGGGCGAACGGATCGCCACCGACGGCACCGTGCGGGCCGGGCGAAGCAGCCTGGACACGTCCGCGATCACGGGTGAATCGATCCCGGTCGAGGTCGAACCGGGCACCGACGTCTCGGCCGGGTCAATCAACACCACCGGCGTGCTCGAGGTCGAGGCCACCGCCGCCGGCACCGACAACTCGCTCACCACCATCGTGGAGCTGGTCGAGCAGGCGCAGGCCGAGAAGGGCGACCGTGCCCGCCTGGCCGACCGGATCGCCCGCCCGCTGGTGCCCGGCGTGATGATCCTCGCCGTGCTGGTCGGCGTGCTTGGGTCGCTGTTGAGCGGCGACCCTGAGCTGTGGATCACCCGCGCTCTGGTGGTGCTGGTCGCAGCCTCGCCGTGCGCGCTGGCGATCGCCGTCCCGGTCACCGTTGTTTCCGCGATCGGCGCGGCGTCGAAGTTCGGTGTGGTCGTGAAGTCCGGGGCCGCGTTCGAGCGGTTCGGCGGCATCCGCCACCTCGCCGTCGACAAGACCGGCACGCTGACCCGCAACGAGCCCACGGTGACCCGCGTCGTCACCACCGGCGCGACCGAGAATGAGGTGCTGGCGTGGGCGGCGAGCCTGGAAGGTCACAGCACGCACCCGCTGGCCGCCGCGATCACGAAGGCCGTCCCCGACGCCCCGACCGCGCACGACGTCACCGAGACCGCCGGGCGCGGCATCACCGGCACGCTCGGTAGTGCCCGTCTCGCCGTCGGTAGCCCCCGCTGGCTGGATGCCGGATCACTGGCCGACCAGGTGCGGGCGATGGAGTCCGAGGGGATGACCGTCGTCATCGTGCACCGAGGCGACCAGCCGGCCGGGGCGATCGGGGTGCGTGACGAACTGCGCCCAGAGGTTCCCGAGGTCATCGCCACGCTGAACCGCCGCGGGATCGGGGTGACGATGCTCACCGGCGACAACGCCCGCACCGCCGCAGCGCTGGCCGACCAGGCCGGCATCAGGGACGTGCGCGCCGAGCTGCGCCCCGAGGACAAGGCCACCGCCGTCGCGAAGTTGTCGAAGTCTCAGCCCACTGCCATGATCGGGGACGGCATCAACGACGCTCCCGCGCTGGCGGCCGCGCATGTGGGGATCGCTATGGGAGCCAAGGGCGCCGATGCTGCGATCGAGTCGGCCGACGTCGCGTTCACCGGCCACGACCTGCGCCTCATCCCACAGGCCCTCGCCCACGCCCGCCGCGGCCGCAACATCATCAACCAGAACGTCGTGTTGTCGATCGCGATCATCGTGGCGCTGCTGCCGCTCGCGATCACCGGAGTCCTCGGGCTCGCCGCGGTCGTGCTTGTACACGAGGTCGCTGAAGTCGTCGTCATCCTCAACGGGCTCCGCGCGGCGCGGCGCACGAAGGCATGACCGATCCCCTTGACGGCTCCGCTCCCTCCCCGGGAAAAGCGGATGCCGTGGAAGCGAGTTCTGCCGGCCCGGCGGCGGCGCGCGTCCGGCTCCGCTGGTTCCTGCTCGCGTGCGCCGTCGCCGCCGGCGCGGTGCTGATCGACCAAGGCAGCAAGGCACTCGCCCTCGCTCAGCTCAGCTCAGCGAGGATGACCGCAATCCCGCTCTTGGGAGACTGGCTCGGCTTACAGCTCGCGTTCAACCCCGGCACCGTCATGTCCTTAGGGTCCGATTCAACGTGGCTGCTCACCGTCATCGCGACCGCGGCGTCCATCGCCCTGCTCATCGCCGCCGCGCGCGCTCCATCGGCCGGGTGGGCGGTCGCGATCGGCCTGGTGTGGGGCGGCGCAGTCGGCAACCTCCTGGACCGGCTGTTCGCCCCTCCCGGATTCGGCCGCGGTCATGTCACCGACTTCCTCGCCTACGGCAACCTGTTCATCGGCAACCTTGCCGACGTCATCCTCGGTTTCGGCGTCGCCCTGGGCGTACTGCTTTACCTCCGAGGCCCAAACCACACCAGGAACGGACAATGATGGTCGCAGAGTATCAACGGCACGCGGCTGCCGGAACCGCTGGGTCGCCAGGCGGCTGTAACGCGGCGGTGGGCGCATGATCCTGTCCTCCGTCCTGCAGGCGATCGGCCTATTCATCGCCACGAACATCGATGACATCATCGTGCTCTCCTTGTTCTTCGCCCGAGGCGCGGGCCGGCGCGGGACCACCGCCCGAATCCTGGTCGGACAGTACCTCGGGTTCGCTGGCATCCTGGGCGCTTCCGTGCTGGTGACGCTCGGGGCGGGAGCGTTCCTGCCGCCGGAGGTCATCCCCTACTTCGGACTCATTCCGCTGGGGTTGGGACTTTGGGCTGCGTGGCAAGCCTGGCGCAACCGCGGTGCCGACGATGACGATGAGGCAAAGGTCGAGGGCAAGAAGGTTGGGGTGTGGACGGTGGCCGGGGTGACCTTCGCCAACGGCGGGGACAACATCGGCGTCTACGTCCCGGTCTTCCTCAGCGTGGGCCCAGCGGCCGTGGTGGCGTACTGCATCGTGTTCCTCGCCCTGGTCGCCGCCCTCGTCGGCCTGGGCAAGTTCGTCGCCACCCGCCGACCGATCGCCGAACTCCTGGAACGCTGGGAACACATCCTGTTCCCGATCGTGCTCATCGGCCTGGGCATCTTCATCCTCGTCAGTGGTGGTGCCTTCGGCCTCTGAACTCGTAGCCGACTGCGTAGATGGCAGCGTGCTGTGGTTGCTACCTGGCGGCTGAGTGTCCCGGTGCGCTCCGCGTGTGAGCGGCCCAGACGACGTGCTCGGCGCCGCTGCCTCAACTGAGCCCACGCTGACCGCGTAGGCGTCGATCACGCGGTCGGTGCCGGTGTTGAAGGCGTCGCGGATATCACTTGGATCACCACATCGCTGGGCCCGGCTCTTGTGTCAGGCGCAGCAGGAGGTGGGGAGTTCGTTGCGGAAGAGGTTCGCGGTGAGGCGGATGCCTTCGGCCATGGTGAGGTAGGGGGCCCAGGTGTCGGCGAGTTGGGTGACGGTGAATCCGGCGGTGATGGCGTAGGTTGCGGCGAGCATCATCTCCCCAGCGGTGTCGGCGAGGGCGTGGATACCGAGGACTTTGCCGGTGTCGGCGTCGGCGACGACCTTGATGCCGCCGCGTGTGTCGTGGTTGGCGATGGCCCTGGGCACGTCGGAAAGTCGTAGGAATCGGCAGGCGCACCGGTATCCGGCGGCGATGGCGCTGGCTTCGGTGATCCCGGCGGAGGCCAGTTGGGGTGAGGTGAACAGCACAGACGGCAACCCGGTGTAGTCGACTCGCTCGTCGTGACCCAGGGCGTTGTGCGCGGCGATCTTCCCAGTCCTCGCGGCGACGTACACGTACTGGGGCACGTCAGTGACGTCACCGGCGGCGAACACAGCCGGGTTCGTGGTCCGCTGCTGCTCGTCTACGATGACGAAGCCGCGCTCGTCGGTCGCGATACCCGCAGCAGGAAGGTTGAGCCCTTCGGTGCGCGGGGTGCGACCGGTGGCAACGAGGACACGTTCACCGGTCGCGTCCTTCCCGTTGCGGGTCGTCACCTGGACCAGGCCCTCGTGCTGGGTGATCGTGGCTGCGCGGTCGCCGATGACGCTGATCCCCTCGGCCAGGAAGGCCTTGCGGAGCTCGGATGACAGTTCCGGTTCGGCGTGCGGGGCGAGCCGACCGATGACGGTGACCTCTACTCCGAGCCGGGCGAACAGCTGCGCCTGTTCCAGGCCGACGAAGCCACCGCCGATCACCACGAGCGACGCGGGCAGTTCCGTCAGTTCCATCGCTGTGGTCGACGTGAGGTAATCAACCTGCTCAAGCCCAGGGATTGCCGGCACGTGCGGCTCGGCGCCGGTGGCGACGAGATACGACTTCGCGCGCACCGGTCGTCCATCCACGAGCAGGGTTCCCGCGTCTGTGAACGTTGCAGTGCCCGGGAGGATGTCAAACCCGTAGGCAGCGGCGATGTCGGCGTACTTGGTCTGGCGGAGCATCCCAACCAGATCATCCTTCTGCTCGATGAGCGCGCTGAGATCGACCATCCCAGCAGAGCTGGGGGCGCCTGAGAACGGGTTCGTGAGGGCGGAGTGCCGGGTGTGCGCGGCCGCGAGAAGCGTCTTGGACGGCACACAACCCACGTTCACGCAGGTACCGCCGAGGGTTCCCGATTCGATGGCGACCACGCTGGCCCCCTCGAGGCGCGCGTGGATCGCTGCGGACATCGCCGCCCCGCCCGTCCCGATCACCACGAGATCAACCTCTGTGTGCTGTGTCACGATGCCTCCTCAAGTTCGAACCGGCCACTCATGCGGCCACTCCTGAAAGAATGGACCTTAAAGTATGCTTGAAGGTCAAGTCGGTGGCGGAGGTGACGATGCGGATCGGAGAACTCGCGGGGAAGGCGAAGACGAGGGCGTCCACGCTGCGGTATTACGAGGAGCGCGGGCTGCTCCAACCTCCGGAGCGTACCCCGGCCGGGTACCGCAACTACGGCGACGAGGCGGTGCAGCGGCTCGAGTTCATCGACCGGGCCCGCGCAGCAGGGCTCACCCTCGCGCAAACCGCCGAGATCCTCGAAGTACGTGACGCGGGCGGGTCGCCGTGCGGTCATGTTCGAGACCTCCTCGACCGGCGACTGGTCGAGATCGACGAGCAGCTTGAGCATCTCCGCCTGCTCCGTACCAGCGTCGCCGAGCTCCGCGCGAACGCAGCACAGACGTCGCCGGAGGCCTGCACACCCGAGTCGATCTGCCGGTACCTCTGACCAATCGGCTGAAGGGTCTTGCTGCCCGGAGGGAACCGTTGTCTTGTCCGCGTAAGGTTGTCGCGCTCGTGGTAGTTCGTCAGGAACTCGTAGAACGTGTACGACTGCGCGGTCTCGGGCTTGAAGTTCCAGAGCAGGAAGGAGCCGACAGGGTATCCGTGCTTCAGACAAATTCACGATGGATAGCTGGCATCAGATACTCGCGCTTGTGGATGGCGGTGAGCATCTCCTCGATGCTGCGCCGGGTCTGGAAGGACATGCGGCTCTCTCGATACGGGCTGACGGGTGGTCAGACTACGGTCTCGTCGTTGACGGCGACGACGGTGTCGTAGAGGCCGTAGCGACGCAGGCCCTTGTGGGACTCGATGCCGGTGTAGGACAAGGAGGAGTCCTCGTAGCGGCGGAAGGCGAAGACGGCCTGGTTCATATGGGTGGCGTTAAAGACGCCGAGATTCACGAGGAGGTGGAAGTCCTCGACGGTCAGTCCGGTGACGGTGCGGAACAGGCCGGGTTCGAGCTTGGTGATGACGTCGGTAAGAGTGTTCTCACGGAAGTCGGTCAGGTACATGAATGCAGGGATGCGGGTGGCGAACTTGACCAGCTTCTCCTGAATCTGCTTCCGCTTGGACTTGTACTCCTTCTCCTCCGCCGTCAGCTCCTTCTTCTCCGCCGGAGTGATGTCCTCGCCCTTCTCCTTCTTCACCTTCTTCACGACGTCACTCTTGTTCACGACGGTCTCGAAGATGTCGTTGCCGAGTGCACGGAAACCCTCGATGTTCATGACGGCGTTGAGGGCGTCGGGGCTGTTCATGATCTTGCGCAGGGTTTCGTTGTCGACGTTGACGAGGATCGCGGACTCCCACTTGCGGGCCAGGAGGGTCGCGGAGGTGCCCGACATGGCGATATCGAGGATGCCGCCGGCATCGACCTGGGTCATGTTCGACCCGTCGTAGGCCAACACGGGCAGGAACTTCACGAGTTCCTCTACGGCTTGCTCGGGGTTCGGCGTCTCCGGTGAGAGGCCCGCGCCGTAGTCGGCGATCTGACGCAGCGCGCGGGTCGGCGCGAAGTCGAACACGAAGCACACCGGCTTGAGGACGGCTTCGGCGCTTGGGTTGTCGCCGTCGGGGTTCTTGATCGACCACGGTGACTGCACACGGAAGGCTGCCTGGAAGTAGGTCTCGGGTGAGTTGAGGTTGCGCAACATCAGGATCGAGGACCACTGCTTGACGGTGACGCCCGTGGTGAGCTTGCCGCACGACAGGGTGATCGTCTTCGTGTCGTGGCCGTCGCCGATCGCCGCCCGCACTGGCGGGAGAGCATCCAGCCCGATGCCCGCGCCGGGACCCGCGACGACGAGGACCTTGTAGTCGTGCCAGAACACGTTCTGCTTCTCCGCGAGCAGGTTCGACATTGCCTCGCAGGCAGCAACGTTGGGCAGGAACCAGAACGAGTGCTGAAGGTACGGCAGGAGTCGGACATCGGAGTACGGGAATGGCGGGCGGGTGCCCATTCGCATCGCGTCGACCTGGGTGGGCAGGTGAGCGCCGCGGACGAGATCGAGCCACTTCTGCACGTCGGTCTTGCGGGTGAACTCGGCGTCCTTGCCGGCGCCCTTTGCCTCGAAGAACTCGTCGAGGTCGAACTCGTCGAACTCTCCCTGATTCGCAACGGCAATCAACTCGTCAGGCATCTGGTACGTGAACAGACGCATCTCCGGGAGTGCCCCGTACGGGTTCCAGGCGTCCGGTTGCGCGACGGCGTACTCGGCCTTGGCGCGCTGCTCATCGGTGTAGGTCCAGTTGAAGATTTGCTCCTCGATAAACTCACCGGTTGCCAGCGCCTTGAATGGCGTGCCCGACAGGTACAGGTAGGCGCGGGTGGTGATCGGCAGGAAGTCGTCCTCGTCGTTGCCGAGTTCGTCAAGCTCCTCGTCGAAAGCCACGAGGCCGTCGTTGTACTCCGCGGCCAGTTCCTTCTGCTTGACTTTCTCGTCCTCGCCCTCGAACAGCTCCTTGGCGGACTCTCGCCACGCACCGAAGTGGTATTCATCGAAGATGACGAGGTCCCAGTTGGTGGTGTGGACCCACTCGTTCTTCGCCTTGATGAGGCCGGTCTTCCGATCTCGCCCGAGTAGGTCCTGGAACGAACCGAAGTAGACCAGTGGCCGAGTCTTGTCCGCCTCATCTGGGTTGCCCCCGGTGGCCGAGGAGAGGTACTGCCAGCCGTCGAAGTCGGCGTGAGACTCCAGGTCGGTCTGCCAGGCGTCCTCCACTGCGGGCTTGAAGGTGACCACGAGGATGCGTTTGGCGCCGAGCCGCTTCGCGAGTTGGTAGGAGGCGAAGGTCTTCCCGAAGCGCATCTTGGCGTTCCACAGGAACCGTGGCACCGCGTGAGAGTCCTCGGCCCAGATGGACTCGTAGTAGCCCTCGGCCTTGTCCACGGCGCTGGCTTGCTCCGGGCGCATCGGAAACTTCTCATGATGGGTTCCACTGAGCTTCACGCCTGTGCGAAGCTCAGTGATCGCCGTGCGCACATCGTCTGGGGTGCACCGCATCCACTCTCGCGCTGAGCCGAAGATCGGGTTCTCGAAGCCCTTGTCGATCAGCCGTTGGCGCACATCTGAGTCGCGAAACACCGTCCCGTCGCCTCGTTCGGCGAGCTCATCAACGTGCAGCGTGTATGCCTGTTGCATCTGCCCCTGAGACTCGCGGATGCGCGCGTTCACATCCGCCTTCGTCGTCTGTCCCACCTTGAGAAGGCCCGCGTAGCCGACTGGTGGATCGTTCGGCGACCACGCATAGATACGCAGTCGTGCCTCGGGCTTCTCCGGGAGAAGCTGATCGATGTCTCTACTCATCGCCGTCCTCATCGGAACCAGGCACGTCGTTGCTCGGACGCTCGGCGATCAACGACTCTATGAATGAAACCTGCTCACTATCGATGTCGTAGCGCTCATAGAGGTCACGATCAGTCCAGACTCGATCCATCGAGAGCCTTGGGACAAACAGGTAGGAGTCGCGAGTGATGTTCTGGGTGATCTTGCGAAGCGAGACGAGGAATCGAACGAAGCGCGTCCGCATGTAGATGGCCAGATTCCGAGCCTCTGTTTCGGAGTCCACAACCCCGATCACGAGGTAGGTCTCGGTACACGCGGTACCTGGGCCGGCCACGACCGGTTCGCCCAGAATCGTAACGTCATCGCGGCCACTCGTTCCGTGGGCCTTGACCAATAAGACCTTCCACTTGTCGACCCATTCGACGTTGCTCGTAATCGCAGATCGCTCCATGTACGACTCAGTCTGGTTTCCATACACCAGGACTGGATCATTCAACCCGACCGGAGTCGCCTTGCCCCTTTGGTTCGTCAGCCCAAATGGCTTCCTGGCAGACACCACATCGCCGAGGAGAGGCTCCGACTCTCCGTCAACTCTGTGCGCCCTCACCTTGTCCAGAATCCGCACGCCCTCGTTGCGACGCACGAGCACGTCATAGGCGTCAAGCATCCGAAGTGCGGGTTCGCCGATAGCCTCGTCTCCGATCTTGGTGGTGACCTCGCACGGTCCCTCATGGTCTCGACTCCACAACCAGTACGACACGCCGCCTCGAATCTTCACGCCAGGAAAGACGTCGTACAGCTGCGGATAGTCGATGAGTTTCGCAAAGCGGTGGTCGGCGAGCATCCGATCCCGGAAATCGTCCAGACCCTTCCCGCCCGAGAACCATCGCGACGGGGTGATCATCACGGCATAGCGAGGGTCGAGCGCGAGTGCCTTCTCGACGAAGAGATTGTAGATGGGCGTGGCCGACGCGCCGCCACCACCGCCTCCATCCCCCAACTGATAGGGCGGGTTGCCGATGATGACGTCGAACTGCATGTTGTCTCCGAACAGCTCGGCGATCCGAGCTCTGATGTCGTCGGTATGGATGAATGCGTAGGCGTGAGTTTCCAAGTCGTCACCGCGTGCGTAGCTGCCTTCGCTAGCACCGCAGTAGGTGCACTTGCGGTTGGTATAGACGGCGATCTCTTCGCGCGTAAGCGGATCAACCCGAAACTCGCGTTTGCCACCGCCCCAGGCGTGGTCCGTGCGATCGAACCAGATGTTGCCGTCCTCGGTCGTGAACGACCTGGCGATCGAGTGCGGGCCGTTGGCGAACTTCGAGCAATAGACACTCCGGCGAGCCAGCAGTGCAGTGAGCTGTGTGATCCCGATGCCGAAAACCTGACGGGTGAGGATGTGATCGACGCGCTGGGCGAGGTCAGGGAACGTCAGGATCAGTCCGTCGGTGAGGCGGCGAGTGATCTCGCGAAGGAAGACCCCCGACTTGGTGAAAGGATCGAGGAACGTGACATCGGGCTTGGTCCAGATGTCGGCGCCGTCGTTGGCGTCTGCCCACGCGGCGGCAAGCGTGTCGAGCATCTGGTTCGCGAACTCCGGCGGGGTGAAGACCTCATCGTTGGAGAGGTTCGCGATGCACGTCAACACATCCGGGTTGTGCCCTCGGAGGGTGAAAGGTGCAAGGGTCACGCGGCGGCCTCGGCGATCTGACTGACGGTCATCGTCGGGTAAGTCTGCGCGGGGACGAACAGGTCCTCGTCATCGAGCTCGCCGAATAGGGTTCCCTCGTACGAGGCGCGCTGAGTGAGGTCGTCGTAGCGAAAGTCGCGCCTCTGGAACTTGCCTTTGCCGAGGTAGCCCCACTCAGGAAAGGTGATCGGCTGGCCGCTTGGCACGGTCATGGTCAAGGCATCGCCCTGGACGATGTTCACGGCGAGAACCGCGCGGGCCGCTCGCGCCCACTGGTCATCGTTGCCGATACACAAGAATGTGTTGAACACCTCGGCGAGATTGTGGCGGCACTCTTCGGCGTTGTCTGCGAGAAGTTCGATACCGTAGGTGCACATGAGCGCGAACAATGCGTAGTGGCGCTTCTCGAACTCGCTCTTGCCGTGCCGAAGCTCGACCGTGGCGAGCTTGCGAGCCAGGACGGGGATGAGGAAGTTGCCCGAGCCGCAGGCGGGTTCGAGTACGCGGGAGTCGATCCGCTCAGACTCGTGCTTAACGAGGTCGAGCATGTCCTCGACCATCCACGCCGGCGTGAACACCTCGCCGTGGTCCGCAACGCGTTGCTTGGACTTCACCAAGCGCTGGGCGTCTTTCAGGTTCATCTTCCCCCCTCCCCGTGCTCGTCGTTGTCATGAGCGTAGGAGCGTCCACCGACACCGGGATGGGCTACGTGGAGCTCTTGGTCACTGGCCGCCGCACCCGCGCGCACCCAGTCGTCTATCTCGCTGGCTTGGAACTTCCAGAGGCGTCCGACCTTGTGGGCGGGCATGGCCTTCTCGGCGATCCAGGTGTAGACGGTGTCTTTGGTGACCCCGAGGTGGGCGGCGATGTCGTCTGCGGACAGCCACGGCTCAGCCACGTTGGTCCTCCCTCGCTCAATGGCCCAGGCAGGCCAACACCCACGATGATACCGGCTGAGGTACGGCTTGAGTTGGGTTTCTCCGGGCGTGGCCGAACGAGACGGGTTTCGAGAGTGGCCGCTGCGTTCTGCCGATCAGCGTGGGATGCGCACCTTGAGCCAGGCGGTCACCGTGTTCCGCCAGCGGTCCAGATCGCTGTTCCAGCAGAGGGTGTGGCCGGCATCGAAGGTCTCAAGCTCAACGAGGTCCGGGCGAGCGTCTCGGAGTGCTTGTGAGAGCCGGATCGGCACGGAGTCGTCTCGGGTGCCGTGGAGGATCAGGGTCGGCGTGTTGAGCTCTACGGCTCGGGATGTCCAGTCGAAGGTGGGAAGTGGGATGCGTCCTGGCAGGCCGACTGTGCGTGCCAGTGGGTCGAGGGTGAGCCACGGGATCGCGAGGTGCCCGGCTGCTGCAGGCCATCCGCTGCGGGCGCAGTTGGACTTGATGACTTCGGTCCAGTTGAGGACTGGGGAGTCGAGTACGAGCGCGGCGATCAGTCCCGGATGTCGCGGGTGGTCGGCGAGCTGGAGAGCGACAGCGGCACCCATCGACCAGCCGAAGATCACGACCTGTTCGGCTCCTCGTCGGACGGCGTACCCGATGGCCTCGTCAACGTCGCTCGTCTCTGCGTAGCCGAAGGTCGTCCGGCCGGTGCCAACTCGCGGCCCTTCTGCTGTGTTGCGGTAGCTGACGACGAGGGAGGTGTAGCCGAGTTCGGTTGCGGCGAGGACGCCGCGGAGGGTGCCGGCGCGGGTGCTGCCGAGGCCGTGGATGTGGATGGCCCAGGTCGCGAGGTCGCCGTCGATGCGCCAGGCCGGGCATGGTCCTGCGGGGGTCGTGATGGTGATGTCGCGTGTGTGGAGTCCGGCGTCGGCTGGGGTGGCGTAGTAGATGCCGCTCCAGGAGGCGCAATCGCCGGTCTTCGGAGTGAAACCCGATGTGGTGCCCGTGATCCTGCGAGCGACGCGGGTGGGTCCTCGATCGACGGTATCTGTGGCGAGCTGCGCCCAGCCGCCGTGCTCGAACCAGAGATTGTAGATGCCTGGCGCGGCGGCCTGGTCGGTGCGGTCGAGCACGATCAGGTCGCCGTCGTCGGTGTACTCGACGCCTCGAACGGTGAGGTCGAACATTCGTGGGCCGACGGGTGCGGTGAGCCGCCGCGCGATGGCCCACCCGACCCCGGCAACCGCTGCCGCCGCGGCCCCAGCGCCGAGAGCGATGCGGCCTATCACGACTCCCGCTCCTCGACGTAGGGAACGGGCGAGGTCGTCGCGAGGGCACTGTCGCTTCCGACGAGGTGGCTCTCGGCGCGTTCGAGCAGGTCGCGGTCGTCGGTGCTGATGTCGAAGGTGATGCGAGGGTCGATCATCGCGTCGCGGATTTCGACGATCACTCGGTGGAGGTGCCCTTCGGGGTCTTCGCTACTGGCGGCGAGGGGGTCGGCCTGGCTCAGCCCGGGCCGTGCGCGCGTCGCCTGGTGCCAAAGCGACTCCAGCTGCGCTGTGAGGGCGACGGTCTGCCTCTGCCGGGCGCGGTGCTGAGCGCGACGGACGGCAGGCTGGATCGCGAACCCGGCACAGAGGAACACGAAGGTCAGGACGGAGAGCGGATCGTAGGCGGACTGGATAGTGTGCATGAGGTCGAGGTGGCCCGTGGCGTGGGCAACGTCCATGACGATCACGGCGAGGCAGAGCGCGACGCCGAACGCCGACCCCAGGCTCAACAGTGCCGCGGGGAGGTGCTGGATGCCGGTGTTGTGCCGGTACTGCCTTATGGCGAGGACGAGCATCGCCACGACAATGACGAGGCAGTAGGTGAAGTTGATGATCGAGTAGACCGCCGCCGCTGGCTGTGCGCCGAGGTCGATCATAAATCGTGTGGTAGTGGTGCCGCGGTCGATGAGCAGGAACGATGCGGTGATCGCGAGCAGCGCGACGAGCAGGACGGGGATGCTGACGGCGGCTCGGACGAGCCTGGGCCGGTACTCGCCGGTCTTCATGACGCCGCGGCCGAGGAAGAACAGCCCGGTCATCAGGAGCGCGTCCGCGATCAGGGTGGCGAGGTTGGTGCCACCGAGCAGTCGATCGACGGCGCTGTAGGCGGCATCCACGTTGAGCGTCATCGCGATGGCGATGGTGAGGGCGGCGTAGGTGATGCTTCGGTCGGTGCGTTTGCGTCGGAAGATGAGCAGGCTCGCCACGAGCGCCCACATGAGCGTTGCGACGAGCGTCTGGATCATCCGAATATCTCCGAGTATCTGGACTCTGCGAACACCGACCCTCGGATGCCGGCGGCGAGCCGGTCGGCGAGGGACTCGGCGGCGATCTCGGTTTCGCTGTCGAGGTCTTGCCGCCTGAGCAGGCGACCTCTGGTGTACGGCGGGATGTTGGGCAGCAGTACCTCCCCGACTGCACAGCCGTCGCCTTCGCCGTGGCCAAGGATCATGTGGGCGAGCTCGTGGAGCACGAACTGCTGGCGATGCAGCGCGGAGTCGCTGCGGGCGTGAAGCACGACGTCTTCGGCATCGGTGGAGAGCCAGAGCGCGCAGAGGCCGTCGTGGGTGTCGAGGTCTGCGAGTTCGACGACGCGGAGCCTACGGTGCCGCCGGTCTTGGACGGTGTGGAGGAGATCGTCAAGGGCGAAGGTATTGCCGAGCTCAAGGCCCGCGACGGCCGCCGATACGGTCTGTTCGATCTTCACGGTTCGCCCCTTCTCTGTAGGGAGCAGGGACCGGTGGCGGCTCCATCGTGCGGTACCGGTCAGTGCTCGGGCATGTGTGTCATTTCCTCGTCCAGGAACTTGGTGATGGCGTGGAGTGCTTTCGGCGAGATGTCGCCGAGGGTGCGGGCAGCGTAGGACTTCACCTTCGCGGCACGCATGGACCGAACCAGGTCGAGCTGTGCTGAGACCTTCTCGGGCGTGGCGGCACCGTCCTCGCCGAGCAGGAACGCGGCGTCCACGTCGAAGAACGCGGCGAGCCCTTCGAAGACGGCGGGGTCTTGGACGTAGCGGTGGCCGTTGACCATGTACGTCCAGCGCGACCGCGACAGGTTGGTGCCTCGTTCTTGGAGGTAGTCGGCGATCTGCGAGTAGGTCGGCTCAGTGCCGGACTCGGCGACGGCGACATCCATCAGGAGCCGCAGACGTTTGGCGAGGTCTTCGGCCGCAGCCTGGCTCTCGTCTTCGGTCATGGCGGTGACCCCCTTCCCTTCGCGACGGGCAAGGCATCGATGTAGTCCACCCAGAAGGTGGTTGTACATGCTCAACCGTACTCGTTGAGCATGCACAAATCAAGGGTTGCGCATGCTCAACGGTCGATGTTAGAACAGGACTCCGGGACACGTTGAGCATGCTCAACGTGGTGTCCCGGTCTCGGCTCGGGCTGCCTCAAGGAGGTGAACGATGTCCAGCTCACGGTCCGGGCGCGGGTGTTCGCGCCTACCTGCCAGGTGTACCGCCGCGCGCCACCGCGCCGCGGCCCACCGAAAAGGAGGCCGGAGCATGGCATCGAACGAGGACGCCCGCGCGGCGCGAGAGGCGAAGCTCGACGAGCTGCACGAGAAGCTGACCGGCGCGGTCGAGTCATTGGTCTCCGGTGACGACTGGCGGCAGGCGCTCGCCTTCGCAGCACGGTTCAGGTCGCGGTCGTTCAACAACACGATGCTGATCTGGGTGCAGCACGAAGCCGCGTTCGAGGCCGGCCGCGTGCCCGAACCCTTCCCGACTCTGGTTGCCGGATACCGGCAGTGGCAGGGACTCGGGCGCCAGGTGATGAAGGGCCAGCCGGGCTACATGATCTTCGCGCCCGTGACGGGCAGGTTCGCCACTGCGACCCCTGCCGACGCGGGCTCGTGGCGACGGCTCGGGCCGCGGGAGAAGCCGAAGGCAGGCGAGGTGGTGCGCTCGCGGATGGTCGGAGCACGGCCGGCCTACGTGTGGGATGCCTCGCAGACCGACGGCGAGCCGCTGCCGGTGCCGCCCGCTCCGACGCTGCTGGAAGGCGAAGCACCGGCGGGGTTGTGGGAGGGGCTGGCCGGGCAGATTCGCGGCGCGGGGTTCGAGGTGCTGCGGGTGCCGCACGAGGGGATGATCTCCGGAGCGAACGGCATGACCGACTACGAGGCGCGCACGGTCGCGGTGCGGGAGAACATGGACCCTGCCGCTCAGGTCAAGACGCTCGCGCACGAGTTGGCGCACGTTGTGATGCACGATCCCGACGACGAGGAGGCGCGGCAGCATCGCGGCATCCGCGAGGTCGAAGCCGAGTCCGTGGCGCTGATGATCGGTGCCGCGCACGGCATGGACACTGCCGGTTACACGATCCCGTACGTCTCGACCTGGGCCGCCCGCGTGGACGGCCAAGAGCCCGTCCAGGTGGTGCAGTCCACCGGCGAGCGGGTGCGGAAGACCGCGCTGGCGATCCTCGACCAGCTCGACACGCTCCAGGTCGGCGACGGCACCCCGCCCGGACTCGAACGCGACGCTCCCAGTCCGCGCACCTCCCGTACGGCTGCGAACTCGGTGGAGACCGATCGTCCGCGTGCTGCGTCGGCGCCAGCGCTGGCAGGGCGGAGGCTGTGATGCCCGAAGCATTCGATGTCCTGGCGGCGCTCATTCGCGTGGATCGTTCACCGAGCCTGGGGCTCGCGGCGCGGAGCCTCGCGGCGGCTGGCGTGCCCGTGTTTCCGTGCGTCGTCGAGGGGAAGCGTCCGCTGACCCGCCGTGGGTTCCTCGATGCGAGCAGCGACCCGGAACAGGTTGCCGCGTGGTGGTCGCGCACACCGAACGCGAACATCGGCATCCCGACCGGCGCTCCATCCGGCGTTGTCGTCGTCGATGTCGATGTCCACGGCCCCCACGACGGCCGCGCGGCGTACCAGCGCGCCACCGACGCGGGACTCGTCGACGGCGCGGGTCTGCTGGCGCGCACACCCACCGGAGGCACGCACGTGTACTTCCCTGCGACACCGGGCAAGGAGCAGCGGTCGTGGCAGGCGGCGGACGTGGGTGTCGATTTCCGGGGCGACGGCGGCTACATCATCGCCCCTCCGTCCCGGCGAATCATCGACGGGAACGTGAGGCTCTACGAGGTCGCCGACATCGCCGCACACTCGGTCGGCACGGTCGATGCGGGCCGTCTGCGGGACTTCCTCGACCCGCGCCCCGTCGCCCCACCACGCGCCGAGGGCACCTCAGTGGCCGTGGATGGGAAGCGGCTGGCGGCGTGGGTCGCCGGGCGGGGCGAGGGCGAACGGAACCGGGGTCTGTTCTGGGCCGCCTGCCGCCTCGCCGAGAACGGCGTCTCGGCCACGGACGCGCTCGATGCTCTGGGGGCTGCGGCACAGTCGGCGGGTCTGGGCGATCGCGAGATCACCACGACCGTTCGCTCCGCCTACCGAGCCACCCAGCCCGCATCCGAAGTGACGCCCGGCGGCCGGAGCCAGAGCGCGGGTCGCTGGTTCGGTCGCGCGGAAAGCCCACCATCCGCAGCGCTGGGGAGGGCCGGGCTGTGAGGCGTGAATCGGACGGGCGGCGCTGGGCCGCCATGACAGCGGTCGCGGGGACGGTGTTCATCGCCGCCGGGGCGTTCTGGCTGTCGTTCACCTCGCTCGCCGATCTGGCCGCTCGCTCCGGGATCGGATCGGGGCAAGCGTGGGCGTGGCCGCTGATCGTGGACGGCATCATCGTCGTCGCCACGGTCGCCGTCGTCGCGCTCGCCGGGCAACGCTCGGCCTGGTACCCGTGGGCGCTGCTGGTCGGCGGCGCGCTCGTGTCGGTGACGGCGAACGCCATTCACGCCGTCGTCGCCGCAGACGCCGACGTGCCAAGGATGCTCGCGGCCTCGGTCGCAGCGGTGCCGCCCGTCGTGCTGCTGGCCATCACGCACCTGACCGTGATCCTCACCCGCACCACCGACCCGGCCACCGCACTTGCCGCCCCTGCGAAGTCGATGCCTGCGCTGCCGTCTGGCGAGACGGAGGTCACCCGGCGCGATGACGGTGTGGCGGATCGGCGGGCGCTGGGGTGGGAGCTGCGCGAGGCGGGCTGGTCGAACAAGCGGATCGCCCGCGAACTCGGTGTGCATCCCTCGACCGTGGGGCGCTGGTTCGCCGTCGCGCACCTCACTGACACCACTAACACCGCCGATGAGCGGGAGGAGACGACCCCATGAACACCACTGGGAACCCGCAGCGCAACGATCCCGCGAGGCCCGATCCCGCACGGCTGGTGCCCGAGGCGCCCCGGGAGCGCCCCGAGCCCGTCGAGGTGACGAGCACGCCGGAGGCGGTGCGGGCCGCGCAGGTCGCCCGTGACGACAAGCAGCATGCGCTCGTTCGCGGGCGCGGCGTGGAGTGGGTGCGCCCGACCGATTTGATCGCTCGGCACTCGGCGCACGCGGCCGGTCGTGGCCTCGACTTTCAGGCCGAGCTCGCACGCCGCACCCGCACCCCCATCGGTGCCGGCGTTCGTCGTCTCGGAGATCGCGCCCGGCGGTTGCCGCCGATCTCGGCGTTCGGGCGCAGCACCGCACCTGCCTCGCAGGTGTCCCGCTCCGGGGTCTCGATGAGTTGACGGTGGTGACAGGTCATGGTGGCGACGGCATCGGCAGGAAGGACGCATTCGTGGGAGCGAGTGCGCACCTGCCTGCCAGGAGGTGCCGACACCATGACCACACCAACCCGCACCAGCACCGCTCCGACGGCCGACGGAGCTGAGGACTTCACCACCGGCGAGGGCCTGCGCGCCCTGCTCAACCGTCTCGCCGAGGGGGGCGAGGATGCCTGGGTTCACGACCCGGTGGCCCGCGACCTGATGGAGTTCGCCGCCGACAAGTACCGCGCTCTGGCGAGGAAGCACAAGCTCGACACCTGGGAAGCGGTCACGGCGGCGTTCGACGCGATGCAGTACCGCTCGACCCGCGAGGCCAACGATCCGTGGGCGATCATCACCCACGCCGTGCGGATCACCTGCGTCTACGAGGAACGCGCCCAAGGGCTGCTCTGCTCGGTGCACCAGGCCCGCCGCGCGCACGTCTCGGCGTTCCACGACCCCGAACGGTTCTCCGAACGCGACACCGCGCTGGCCGACTACCATCCCGCGTTCCACACCACCGACCTGCGTCCCAGCGACCTCGAACCGGAGCCGCGTGAAGGACTCGGGTCGGCGCAGGCGTGCATGTCCGCTGGATTGGCGGCCGAGGACGCCATCGCGATGCTGTGCCTTCTCGACTGGCCCGCAGACACGGCCCGGGCCGCGGTCGAGCACGTCTGCGGAGCGTTGATGAAGGCCGGCACCCGCCAGTCCGCCTACGAGACGCTGCGCCGCGATCGGCACGCGCGGGCACTGCTCGACCTGCCGCGCCGCTCCTGGGCCGCGCTGCTGAAGGCGCTGCTCGGGAACCCGCACCCGGCCTACGTGGCCACCAGCAGCGGTCGCGGCATCCTGCTCCGGCTCCTGCTCGGCGAGACCCTCGACCTGCTGCTCCGCGACGACGATCTGATCCTCGCGCTCGCACTGGCCGCTCCGAGCGGTGGAGGCGGTGAGTCATCGTGACCGAACCACAGATCGGCAGCATCCAGCTCGACCGCACCGTCGATTCGATCCTCGTCGGCACCCGGCACCGCGCCGACCTCGGCGACATCGACGCCCTCGCGGCGTCCATCGAGCGCGACGGCCTGCTGCAACCGCTCACGATCACCATCGACGGCGTGCTGGTGTGCGGGGCACGACGCCTGGCCGCGATCAAGAAGCTCGGCTGGCGCACCGTCAACGTGTGGGTGCGCAGTGGCCTGTCCGACCGGCTCGGGCAGCTCCTCGCCGAGCAGGACGACAACATGCTCCACAAGCCCTACACCCAGCTCGAAGCCGCCGGCCTCTACCGAGAAATCAAGCAGGTCATGGCCGAGGACGCCGCCCGCCGCAAGAGCGCGACCCAGTTCAGCAGCGAGAACCAGCCCGGAAACGACGGTGGTGCAAACCTTGCACCACCGTCGAACGGGCCGCTCGGGAAGAGCCGCGAGCAGGCGGCGGCGATGATTCCCGGCGGCGCGTCGCACACGACGTTGGAGAAGATCGGCTACCTCGAAGACATCGCCAACAACCCCACCCAGCCCGAGACTCTGCGCGCCGAGGCCGCCGCCGGGCTGGAACGGATCGAGGCTGGCGACCCGGTGCATCCGATCTACCAAGCGATCCGCGATACCGACACCACAGAGCGCGAGCGGCGCGAGGCAGAGCTGCACGCCCGCGCCGAAGCGGCCGTGGCCCAGGCGAAGTCGATCAAGAAGGGCAAGCGCATGCCGCCCAAGCCGTTGCCGCTCGTCACGGGCGACGGGCAACCCGTCCGCTACCCGCTCCGGGCATTCATCCAGACCTGGGGCGAACTGACCAACTGGTGGACCCACTACGACGCCGGCGCGCTCGCCGCCGAGCTGACCGATGAGCAGTTCGAGAACTTCCTCGCCACCACCGACGGCACAGTCCGGTTCGCCGATGCGCTCCGAGCCGCCCGCGAAGGCACGGCGGAGCGGCCACGACTCCGCGCGCTATGACCGTTGGCGTGGGTGTCGGGTGTGCACCTGCTCGGCATGAGCCCTGCACCCACTTATCCCCGGAACCGCCGCCGACTCGTCGCCCTCATCGCCGCCGGCATCGTCCTGCTGCTCCTGGCCGGCGTCGGCGTCTACGGACTCCTCACCGGCCCCCGCAGCAGCACCAGCCCCGATCCCGGCCCGGAGTCCGGCCCGGTCACGGCGACACCGCCGACCGTGGCCCCGAGCACACCGCAGCCACCGCGGGTTCCAGCGGTTCCGCGTTCGGCCGATCCCGAGACCTTCGCTCAGGGTGTCGTGTCCACTCTGTTCGCGTGGAACACGGCCTCGGGGCTGTGGCCGCTGGACTACACGTCGGCGATCCTCACGGTCGGTGACCCCAGCGGAGACGAACAGGCCGGGCTGGCCTCCGACGTGGCCGCGTACCTGCCGACCCGGGACGCCTGGATCGAGCTGCGGCAGTACGCCACCCGTCAGCACCTCACCATCGACACCGCGTACGTCCCGGACGCCTGGGCCGACGCGGTAGCGCAGGCCCAGCCGGGACAGCTCGCGGCAGGAACGACAGCGATCACGATCGAGGGCACCCGGCAGCGTGCCGGGGTCTGGAACGGGCAGCCGGTGACCAGCGAGCATCCGGTCGCGTTCACCGTGTTCGTCGTCTGTGCCCCGACCTACCCGACCTGCCACCTGCTGCGGCTCTCGCAGCTCGACAACCCGCTGCGTTGAAGGGGTTGGCATCCGTGTTCCGCAAAGCCGCCATCGCAGCTCTGGCGCTGTTCTTCTTCGCCCCCGCCGCAGCACTCCTCGGGATCGGGGTGCTGATGAACCCCGCTGCCGCCTACTGCGCCGCCCCTGCCGGGACCGTGAACCCTGGCCCGATCCCGGACTCGCTCACCGTGACCACCGCGAACGGCGAGACCTTCACGCTGAATCGCCGGCAGCTCACGCACGCGGCCACGATCATCACGGTCGGCAACGGCATCACCGACGTGGGCCGGCCCGGAATCAAGATCGCGCTGATGGCGGCGCTCACCGAGTCCACGCTGCGGATGCTCACCAACACCGGCGCCTACCCCGAGTCGGCGAACTACCCGAACGACGGCAACGGCGGCGACCACGACTCCCTCGGCCTGTTCCAGATGCGCCCACAATCCGGGTGGGGCACTGTCGCAGAGTTGATGGACCCGAACTATCAGGCGCGGGCGTTCTTCGGCGGGCCGACAGGACCGAACTACCCCTCGCCGCGCGGCCTGCTCGACATCCCCGGCTGGCAACAGATGGACCCCGGCGAAGCCGCCCAAGCCGTCGAGGTGTCCGCCTACCCCGACCGCTACCGCAATTACGCGCCCGTCGCCGACAGCATCCTCGCCGCCCTCACCAAAGGCGGCAGCCATGCTGCTGGTGGCGTGGGTGGCCCGGCGGTCTCGTCGTCGCGGGTGGTGTTCCCGCTGCCGGAGGGCACCTGGGTGCTGACTTCGCCGTTCGGGATGCGGGTGCACCCGATCACGGGAGAGCGGAAGCTGCATACCGGCACCGACTTCGCCGCGCCCGACGGCACCCCGATCCTCGCCGCCGCTGACGGCACCGTGACCGTCGCGGAGTTCTCCGGCGGGTACGGCGGTCTCATCGTCATCGAGCACACTATCGACGGCAAGACTGTCGCGACCGCGTACGCGCACATGTGGCAGAGCGGCATCCACGTCCGTCCTGGCGATCGGGTGAGCGCCGGGCAGCACATCGGCGATGTCGGCTCCTCGGGCATGAGCACCGGCGCACATCTGCACTTCGAGGTCCGGCCCGGCGGCACGAACGGTGAGGCCATCGACGCCGCCGCCTGGCTCAACGAGCACGGGGCCGCGCACCTGCCGACGGCGACCAGCGGATCACCCGCCTCCTGCAACAACGCCACCGCCGGTGCGCCGACCGGTGTCGATGGAGACCCCGACCGGCTCGTCGATGATCCCACCAGCTCGGGCAAGATCACCGCCCGCACGCTCCACCTCTACCAGCAGACCCTCGCCGCGTTCCCCGACACCGGCTGGGGCTGCTACTCACCCCGCCCCGGCACGAAGTCCGAGCATCCCCTCGGACGCGCCTGCGACATCACCTTCGGCAACCAGATCGGCCAACGCCCCAACCCCGCCCAGCTCGAAGCCGGTTGGCGAGTCACGAACTGGATGAAAGACAACGCCGAGGTCCTCGGCGTCCAGTACCTCATCTGGCAAGGCCAAATCTGGTCCCTCGCCCGCGACGCCGACGGTTGGCGCCCCTACAACGGCGGCGGCATGCACGACCCCGCCTCCATCACCGGTGGCCACTACGACCACCTCCACGTCACAGTCAAAGCAGGTGCGTGATGGGCGTCTTTCCCGACTTCGACGGCCTCGGTGGAATCGGAGACCTCCGCGCCGTCGTCGGTGCGCTCTTGACCTTCGTCCTCATCGTCGCCGTGCTCATGCTGATCGTCTGGGCGATCGTGTGGGCCATTGCGACCGCCCAGGGAAACTACGCCACCGCAAGTAAGGGCCGAACCGGAGTCCTCGTGGCGCTCGGCGCCGCCGTCCTCGCCGGAGGCGGCGTCGCCTGGATGAACTGGCTCCTCAACCTCGGCCAGCAACTCTAGGTCCAGACCCCCCGCCGAGCCGCTGCCGCTGTGGCATCGACACCGAGTGAGTCACGTGAAGGCCGTATCAATCTTTTGGTTGATCTTTGTTTCAGCCTCTTCCGCGATGTTCAGGATCGCCGCCCCTGGTGGAGTTGATGGCATGTCAGGTTCTCTAGTTCGTTCGCGCTTCTCTGATCAGTTGACCTCGCGTGGTGGCGCGTGGATCGCTCTCGGTGTCGCTGTGCTCGTGATGGTGGTGTTGTTCGGTATTTTCGGCGGCGCGCAGGCACCGGCGCGCACCGGGCAGGCTCCGGTGGGTTCGGAGTCGATGCAGGTGAGCGAGCTGATGGAGCAGTTCCCGAACGCGGATCGCCAGTCGGTGCTCGTGGTGGCCTCCCGCGAGGATGGAGCGGAGCTTTCCGACGCGGATGTTGAAGCCCTCACGGGTCTGCTCCCGGTGCTCGACGCGCAGGCGGCAGGCGAGTCGTCGGGGCCGATGGTGAGCGAGGATGGGCGGGCTGCGGTTCTCGTTACTCCGATCACCGTCGGTGCGGACAATACCGAGACTGCGGAGGTCATCAAGGAACTCCGGGGCGAGGTCAGCGCGAACGCCCCGGCCGGGCTGGTGCTGCACGTCACGGGTGGCCCGGCGTTCGGCGCGGACGTTGCGGCGGCGTTCGAGGGCGCGGACTTCACGCTGCTGCTGGTGACGATCCTGATCGTGGCGATCCTGTTGATCGTCACCTACCGTTCGCCGGTGCTGTGGCTGCTCCCGCTGATCGTGGTCGCCCTGGCCGACGGGCTCGCCGGACGGGTCACCGCGGCGGCGGGGTCGTTCTGGAATCTGGAGTTTGATGCGGGCATCGTGAGCGTGCTCGTGTTCGGTGCGGGCACGAACTACGCCCTGCTGCTGATCTCCCGGTATCGGGAGGAACTGCAGCGCACCGAGGACGATCGCGCAGCGCTCAGCACGGCGTGGCGCAAGACGGCGCCCGCGATCCTCGCCTCGAACTTCACGGTGGTGCTCGCACTGCTCACCCTACTGTTCGCAACAATCCCGATGACACGCGGCCTCGGCGTTCCGGCCGCGCTCGGGCTGCTGATCGCGCTGGCCGCGGTGCTGTTCGTGCTGCCGCCGTTCCTAGCGGTGTGCGGACGCCGAGTTTTCTGGCCTTTCATCCCGCGACCGGGACAAGAAGCCAGTCAGGGGCGGGCCTGGCGCGCGGTCGCCACCCACGTGTCGGAGCGTCCCGTGGTGAGCCTGCTGGCCGGGCTCGCGCTGCTCACGGTCATGGCGACCGGACTGTTCGGCACCTCGATAGGCCTGGACCAGCTGGAGAAGTTCCGGGTGCAATCGGAGTCCGCTACGGGTTTGGAGACGCTGTCGGCGCACTTCCCGCCCGGAGAGGCGCAGCCGATCTGGATCATCACCGACAGCGAGGCTGCGGGCGAGGTCGCAGCAGCCGCAAGCGAGGTCGAGGGCGTCGTACGCGCCCACCCCGTCGGCACCACAGATGACGGCTCGTTGACGAAGGTGATGGTGACCAGCGAGTACTCGCCCGGCACGGAGCAGAGCCTCGCCCAGATCACCTCTCTGCGGGCGGCTGTGCACCCGGTCGAGGGAGCGGACGCACTGGTGGGCGGCGCGGTCGCCACCGAGCTGGATGCGCGGGTCGGCAACGAACACGACCTGCTGCTGATCGCGCCACTGGTGCTCGCGGTGAGCTTCCTCGTGCTGCTATTCCTGCTGCGCTCGCTGGTCGCGCCGGTGCTGCTGCTCCTGGTGAACCTCGCCAGCGCGGTCGTCGCGATCGGGGCGGGTGCATGGCTGAGCCGGGTGCTGTTCGGCCAACAGGCACTCGACCTCCAGGTGCCCATCCTCGCATTCCTGTTCCTCGTCGCCCTCGGCATCGACTACACGATCTTCCTCGTCCATCGGGCACGCACCGAGGCCACGCGGCTGGGGACGCGTGCGGGCATGGTCGAAGCCGTCGCGCACACCGGCAGCGTCATCACGAGCGCCGGCATCGTGCTCGCCGCCGTATTCGCCGCGCTCGGCGTGCTGCCGCTGGTCACCCTCGGACAGCTCGGCCTGATCGTCGGCACCGGTGTGCTGGTGGACACCCTCGTGGTGCGCACCGTAATCGTGCCCGCAATCTTCGGCCTCGCAGGGGACCGCATCTGGTGGCCAGGAAAGCTGCACGCCCGCCAGGGAGAATCGACTCATGAGTCTCGTACACCTTCCATTGACGTCCACTGACCCGCCCGGCCCGGCCGTCGCGGGGGCGACGGTGCGGGCGATGACGATCGGTCAGCACCTCATGGCGGTCGTGCTGACCGCCATCGGGGTCATCCGCGCTATCGGCGACGGGGTGGGGATGCCTGCGGCGATCATCTCGGGCATCGCGATCCTCGCCTGGCACACCGCCGGCACGATCCTGCCGTCGAAGACCCGGTCACGCAGCCTGGCGGTGTGGTGGCTGCTCGGGTTCGCCGCAATCTGGATCGCCGCGGTCGCGGTCTCCGCCGAGTTCGTCTGGCTCGCGTTCCTGCTCTGGCTGCTCGCCGGGCACCTGCTGCCGCTCCGCTGGGGGCTGCTGTTCTCGGGCTTCGTGCTCGCCGTCGTGATCGTCGCCCCGATCCTGCACCACGGCACTACAAGCTATGCCAACATCTTCGGGCCGCTCATCGGCGGCATCTTCGCCTTCGGCATCTCACGCGGCTACCTGCAACTGCTCCGTGACGCCGCCGAGAGGGAACGTCTCGTCGCCTCGCTTACCCGAGCCCAGGCCGAGACCGCCGAGTTGCAGGACGAACTCGCGCTCGCCCAACGCCACTCGGGTGCCATCGCCGAACGCGCCCGCATCTCCCGCGACATCCACGACACCATCGCTCAGGCGCTCTCCTCGATCCGACTCCTCGCCCACGCCGGAGCCGGCCGCACCGAGGACCCAGACGCAGCGCGCACCCTCGCACAGGTTGAGACCCTTGCCGGTGACAGCCTCGCCGATGTGCGCCGCATCGTCGCCGCGCTCGCCCCCGCGGAACTCGACGACGACGCCCTCGCCGCCGCGCTGCAACGCATGCTCGACCGTATCCGCGACGAGACCGGGCTCCAAGGTGAGCTGCATGTGGACGACTCGATGCCGATCCTGCCGACCGAGGTCGAAGTCGCACTCCTGCGCACCGCACAGTCGGCCCTCGCGAACGTGCGCCTCCACGCCAGAGCATCCCGTGTCGTCATGAGCCTTATCGACGCCGACGACACCGTGCGGCTCGACATCATCGACGACGGCACAGGCTTCGACCAGCCCGCCTGG
This sequence comes from Leucobacter soli, assembly GCF_042659205.1. Classification (NCBI taxonomy): domain Bacteria; kingdom Bacillati; phylum Actinomycetota; class Actinomycetes; order Micrococcales; family Microbacteriaceae; genus Leucobacter; species Leucobacter soli. The sequence goes on along the minus strand of NZ_JBHSRW010000001.1, from coordinate 4,962 downwards.
GAACAGGACGCCGACGCCGGATCGAGCTACGGCCTGCGTTTCATGCGAGCCCGCCTCCGCGAACTCGGCGGCGGCCTTGACATCGAGAGCACCCCCGGTGAGGGCACCGCCCTCTCCATCCACCTCCCGATCCGTCCGGGCCCAGTCTCGGTCACCGTTGCCGACCCCACCACAGAGGAGATGCCATGACCACCACCGTGCTCCTGGTCGATGACCACCCGGTCGTGCGCAGCGGGCTCCGTGCCGTACTCGATGCGGCGGAGACTCTGCAGGTCGTCGGGGAGGCCGCTACCGGCGAGGAGGCGCTCGCCCTGGCCGCACATCTGCGCCCCGATGTGGTGCTCTGCGACTTGCGCCTCGGCAACGGCATCGACGGCATCCAGACCACGGCCGCGCTCCGCGCCCTCGACCCCGCCCCTGCGGTGCTCATCCTGACCACCTTCGATCGCGACGCCGAAATCCTCGGGGCAATCGAAGCAGGCGCAGCGGGTTACCTCCTCAAAGAAGTCGACCCCGACGTCATCATCGACGGCATCCAGCGTGCCGCAGCCGGCGACACGGTACTCGCCCCCGATCTCGCCTCCCGGGTGCTCAAGGGCATGCGCAGCCCACTCCCACGTCTCACCGACCGCGAGATCGACGTGCTCCGTCTCCTCGCAACCGGATCGGCGAACAAGGAGATCGCCCGTGCCCTCTTCGTCACCGAGGCCACCGTCAAGAGCCACCTCGTCCACGTCTTTACCAAGCTCGGTGTTGACAGCCGCTCCCGCGCGATCCATGTCGCGCAGGAGACCGGCCTGATCTGACCGCGACCAGACATCCGCCCATCGAAAGGAATCCCTGACCCGTGAAGAGACTGCTCAACGCCTCGTTCATCTACATGCTCGCCGGTGTCGCCTCCGGCCTGTTCTACCGCGAGTTCACCAAGCTCAACGACTTCCCCGAGGGCCAGTTCACCCAGCTCGGCCTCGCCCATACGCACCTGCTGACCCTCGGGTTCATCGTGTTGCTGATCGTGCTCGCCCTCGAAAAGGTCTTCACGATCTCCCGCAGCCCGAAGCTGTTCGCCTGGTTCTTCTGGCTCTACAACGCCGGAGTGATCCTCACCTCCGCGATGCTCATCTGGCACGGCACCCTAACCGTCCTCGGTCAGGAATCGAACGCGATGATCGCGGGGATCGCAGGACTGGGGCACATCGCGATCACGGCAGGCATGATCGTCTTCTTCGTCGCGCTCCGCCGCGCCGTTACCGGCCGCACGCCGGTGCCCGCCGAAGCCGTAGCGGCCTGACCATGACTGCAGCACCGACCACCCAGGAGAGCGCGCCGACCCGGCGGGAATGGCTCGGCCTTGCCGTCCTCTCCATCGGGCTCGGCCTCATCGTGCTCGACGGCACGATCGTCGGTGTCGCGCTGCCCGCCATCATCGGCGACCTGCATCTCGACCTCACCGACGCGCAATGGGTGAACAGCCTCTACGCCGTGCTGCTCGCCGCCTTGCTTCTCTCCACTGGAAACCTCGCGGACCGGTGGGGGCGCAAGCGGCTCTTCCTCGCCGGCCTCATCGTGTTCGTCGCCGGCAGTCTGCTCGCCGCCGCCGCGTCCACCGCGGGGGTGCTGATCGGGGCGCGTGCGGTGCAGGCAGTCGGGGCGGCGTTCATCATGCCCTCCACCCTCTCCACCGTGAACGCCGTGTTTCGAGGCAAATACCGTGCCGCGGCGTTCGGGGTATGGGGCGCCGTGATCTCCGGCGCTGCCGCCGTCGGCCCGCTCGCCGGCGGTGCGCTCACCCAGTGGGCCTCGTGGCACTGGATCTTCCTGGTGAACCTCCCACTTGGCGTCCTCGTGTTCATCGCCGCGCTCTTCACCGTGCCCGAGACGCGCGGTGAGAAAAAGCGTCCCGGTATCGATGTCGACGGCGCGCTGCTCAGCGCCATCGGATTCGGGGCGCTCGTGTTCGCCGTCATCGAAGGCCCCGACCTTGGCTGGTGGACCCCGAAGAGCGACCTCACCGTCTTCGGATGGGTATGGCCGAAAGATGCAGCGATCTCCGCCGTGCCCGTCGCGTTCGCCGTTGCCGCGATCGCGCTGGTCCTGTTCGTGATCTGGGAACGACACCGCGAGAAGGTGCAGCGCGCCGCGCTCCTCGACCTCGACCTGTTCTCGTTCTCCACGTTCTCGTGGGGGAACCTCACCGCCGCGATGGTCGCTGTCGGTGAGTTCGCGATGATCTTCGTCCTCCCGCTCTACCTCATCAACGCCCTTGGTCTCGACGTCATGGGCGCCGGCCTCGTGCTCGCCGCGATGGCCGTCGGCGCGTTCCTCTCCGGTGCCGCGGCCCGGCATCTCGCCGCGAGGTTCGGCGCGCCCGGAACCGTGCTCATCGGGCTGGGCCTCGAAGTCGCAGGCGTCCTCGCCCTCGCACTGCTCCTGGGGCCCGCGACCTCGGGCTGGCTCATCGCGATCCCTCTGGTCGTCTACGGTCTCGGCCTCGGTCTCGCCTCCGCACAGCTCACCGGTACCGTCCTTCGGGACATCCCCGTCGAAGTCTCCGGCCAGGGATCGGCCACGCAGAGCACCGTCCGGCAGATCGGCTCCGCCCTCGGTACCGCATTCGCCGGAGCGACGCTCTCGATCTCCCTCGCGCTCACTCTCCCCACCGCCCTCGGCGACGCGGGACTCACCGGCGCGGAGGCGGACTCGCTTGCCGACGCCACCCGCCAGTCCGCGGGCACCACGATCATGCAACTCCGCGAACAGGGAAGCAGTAGCAGTCTCGGCGATCAAACCGCGACGGCTGTCGACGCGCTCACGAGCGGATTCGCCGATGCGACCCGCTGGGCGCTCCTGATCGCGACCGTGTTCCTCGCGCTCGGATTCATCGGTGCCCTGCGCCTGCGCCGTGCATCGGTTGCGACTCCCATCAACCCGTCAGCACAGCAAGAGGCTCATCCTTCATGACCACGACAAACAAACCCCAGACCATCAGCCCGCGCATACTCTTCCGGAGCTTCGCCATCGCCGAGATGTTCACCTGGGCCGGCCTCATCACCGCGCTCATCCTCCGCGCGTTCGATGTCGCCAACCTCGTCCCGATCGCCGGAGGCATCCACGGATTCGTCTTCCTGTGCTACTCCGCGAGCACGATCTTCGTATGGGTGAACCAGAGATGGCCTCTCCGACTCGGCCTCACCGGGCTGCTGCTCGCGATCGTGCCATTCGCCACAGTGCCGTTCGAGATCATCGTCGATCGCAAAGGACTGCTGGCCGGCGACTGGCGGCTCGCACCCGGCGGTGAGGCACCGCACGGGTTCATCGAGCATGTCCAGGCCTGGGTACTACGACATGTACTCCTGTCGATCATCCTGCTGATCCTGCTCGTGACGACGCTCTTCATCACCCTGCTCTGGCTGGGGCCACCCGTGCCCCGTGACTAAAGCAGCCGACAAAGCGCCGACTTGGTAGCCCCGTAAAGCGTGCTACTGGCGGGAGTTATCAGCAACCCGTAGGACAGCTTCGCTGGCTGTGGTCTCCGCTGGCCTGCGGAACGAGGTTTGGCGGGTGCACCTGTGGCGTGTACCCCGTCTGCGAGTTCGTGGGCGGGCCGCCCGTCGCCAAGGAGACCTACCGTGTTCGATCTGCTCGCCAATGTCATGTCCGCGCCGTTGCTGGTGCCGATGGACATCAACATCGACCCCAACACCAACGGGCTGCCGGGGATCAACCAGCTGCGCACCATCGTCGGCGCGGTGATGACCATCGGCCTGATCCTCAGCGTGCTCGCGCTGATCGTGTCCGCGATCGTGTGGGGCTTCGGCGCGAACTCCTCCAACCCGCACCTCGCCTCGCGCGGGAAGATCGGCGTCCTCGTTTCCTGCGGCGCGGCGGTGATCTGCGGCGCGTCGGTGACGCTCATCAACTTCTTCTGGAACGTCGGCCAGCAGGTCTGACCCCGCCTGTCGTCGAGAGCTGGTGTCCGTGATGGGCGTGTGCGACGTTCCCGTGATCTCCTCGGTCTGCGATGCCGTCGGCGAAGGAGCCGCGTCGTTGGTCGCGGCCCCGTTCGACTGGCTCGCCCAGGCGATGGGTGCCGCCGCCGGGTGGCTGTTCGAGGCGGTCTGGTCGGTCTTCGACACCACGACCCTGGTGGATGTCACCAAGCCCGGCTACATCGCCGTCTACAACCTGCTGTTCGGCATCGCGGTCTTCGTGATGCTGATCTTCTTCTGCCTCCAACTCATCACCGGCCTGATCCGCCGCGACCCCACCGCCCTCACCCGAGCCGCGCTCGGGCTGGCGAAGTCCGTCCTCGGGTCGTTCGTGGTCATCACACTCACGGCACTGTTGCTGGAAGTCGTCGATCAGCTGTGCATCGGGATTGTGCAGGCCGCCGGGGAAACCACCGAGTCGATGGGCGACAAGATCACCCTCCTCGCCGCAGGGCTTGTCGGGATCAACATCGCCGCACCCGGCGTCGGAGCGATCATCACCATCTTCATGGCCGGCCTCGCGATCACCGCCGCCGCGATCGTGTGGCTCTCCCTCCTCGTCAGGAAAGCGCTCCTGCTGGTCGCGGTCGTGTTCGCGCCGCTCGCCTTCTCTGGTGCCTCGTGGGATGCCTCGCGCGGGTGGATCGGGAAGTGGGCGATGTTCGTCGTCGCGCTGATCTGCTCCAAGCTCGTGCTCGTCGTGATGTTCCTCGTCGCGATCACCCAGGTCTCCGCACCGATCGACGCGGACCTCGCCTCGGTAAGTGATCCCATCGCGGGGATCGTGCTGATGGCGATGGCCGCGTTCGCCCCGTATCTCACCTACAAGTTCATCGCGTTCGTCGGGTTCGACATGTACCACGCGATCGGTTCCGAGCAGGACGCCAAGAGCGCACTGAATTGGCCTGGTTTCAGTTCCGATCTTTATATAAGGATGGAACTACGATGCCAAGCAAATACGACCCTGAACTTC